>JBJKQC010000188.1:0-4619 GCA_046705745.1 Dehalococcoidia bacterium | reverse complement strand
GGCGTCATGTTCTCCACGCACCAGATGACGGACGTGGAAGAGCTGTGCGACCGCGTGGTGATGATCCACCAGGGCGCGGTTGTTCTCGATGGCCGCATCTCAGACATCAAGCGTCGGTTTGCCGGGGATACGCTTACCGTCGCATGTGATCCCCCTCCCAAAGACGTGAAGGGCGTCACGGACATACACCGCCAGGGCGATGCCTACGAGATGCGGCTGCTGCCGGGGGCGACACCGGAGTCGGTCCTGCGAGACCTGTTGGAGCAGAATACACGCATAGAGCGGTTCGAAGTGGCATCCCCCAGCCTCGAAGAGGTGTTCCTGCGTATGGTGGAGGGCCCCATTGGGTAAGACATGGCTGGTCCTCCAGCACGAATTCCAGGTGGCGGTCAGCCGCTGGAGCTTTCGCATATTTACTGGCTTGGTCCCGCTGCTTTTAGTGTTGGGCGTTGCCGGCGTCGCTGTCTACCAAGCCGTGCGCACGGAGAAGCCGCCCCAGGCGGTCAAGGTGGGCTATGTGGACCTGACGCAAGGTCCGGACGGCAATCCGCTGTTCACGGACTACCGTCAGCAAGGCCAGACGGAGTTCGTTCCTTATCCGGACGCGGCATCGGGCGTTCAGGCGTTGCTCAATGGAGACGTTCAGCATCTGTACATTATCCCTCCTGACTATTTGTCCACGGGTGTCGTGCAGGAAATACGCCGGCAGACCACCGGCATCCCAACGGCCGGTCAAGCGGCGGGCGCCGATACGCCTCTAGGCCACTTCTTGCTGGACAACCTCCTGCGCGGGGCTTCGCCAGAATTGGCGGCCCGCGCCGTAGCCCCGTATCAGCTGTCCACCGTGGAGGTCGATAAGACCGGGAAACCGGTCACCTCCACCTTGAACGCGGGGAGGCTCGGGTTCTTCTCAGTGATGGCAGTCCTTCTGATCATCGCGGTGTTCATGTCGTCGGGTTATCTGCTCCAGGGCCTGACTGAAGAAAAGGACAGCCGGATCATGGAAGTGCTGCTCTCCTCCGTCCGGCCGGAGCAGCTCTTGCTGGGCAAGCTGTTTGGGCTGGGCGCCGCGGGGCTCCTCCAGATACTCGTCTGGACTGTGGCCGGGGTATTGGCCGTCTGGGCCCTTGGCGCCTTTATCCAGCTTCCCGTGGGCACCACGCTGCTGCCGTCGGCGGGCGCGCTGGTGCTGGCTATCATCTACTTCATCCTGGGCTACTTCTTTTTTGGCACGCTGATGGCCGCGCTTGGCGCGGTGACCGGGTCACAGCGTGAAGCAAATCAAGTTACTTTCCTGGTGGTGCTGCCCGGTGTTGCGCCGCTGTGGTTCTTATCCGTTCTCTTGGCAAATCCTGACGGCAGCCTTGCCACCGTGCTGAGCTATATCCCTTTCACCGCTCCCGTGGTCTCCATGGTTCGCTTGGGGCTGGACAGTATGCCTTGGCCACAGGTCATCCTGAGCATCGCCGTGCTGGCGGCGAGCGTCGCCTTGGTCATGCTGCTCACCACGCGCCTCTTCCGCGCCTATCTGCTGACGTACGGCCAACGGCCCGGTCTGCGGCAGTTGGCGCGAACGTTGCGAGGGGCCTAGATGGCCCTGGTCTCGCCGCACCCAATTACCTCGCGCCCGCGCCGAACACCTGTCGCCCATGCGTGGGGAGCATTCTCGGCGGAGGACGGACTTGAGCCGCAAAGCCGTCCTGTTTGACCTGTTCGGCACGCTTGTGAACACGGTGTCACCCGCGGATTATGAGACGATGGTCGCATCCGTAGCGGAAGCACTCGGAGCCGATCGGTCCATCTTCCTGGTCCAGTGGCGATCGGAGATCGAGGTGCGCGAATCCGGCGGCCTAGGCGATGTCGAGGCTATCCTAGAGTCGACTGCGCGCCGAGCCGGCCATGAGCCCTCGGAAGATGCCGTGGCCCACGCCGCCGACGTGTGGCTGGGGTACGCCCGCCGCTGGCTGGAGCCCCGCGAGCGCACCCTGGAGACCATTCGTGCCTTCCATGACGCCGGCTACCGCACCGGCCTGGTCAGCAACTGCTCGGCTGAGGTCCCGCGGCTCTGGCCAGAGACCCCTTTCAGCAGCCACATAGAAGCGCCCGTGTTCTCGTGGGCCTTCGGCATGATGAAACCGAGCCCGGCCATTTATCTGGAAGCGGCCCGACTCCTGGATGTAGCGCCACAGGGCTGCCTTTTCGTGGGCGATGGGGGCGCGCGGGAGCTTACTGGGGCCGAAGCCGTCGGCATGAGGGCGGTCCTGCTCCGGGTCGCCGGTGAGGAGCACACCTGGTTCGACAGCCACTACCGGCGCGACGCCTTAGAGTGGCGCGGCGAATCCGTGACAGCCATTGGCCAGCTGACCGGGCTCATTTCCCCCTAAGGCTCGCCGTCGCCGGGAGCCGTCCAGGCACCGCATCGCACCGTTACTCCGACAACGGTTATCGAAGCAGTTTCCGCAGGTTATGGTGTTGACAGGCTATTAAGTACGACGGTAGCATCCGCCGGTCGTATCCGACTAGTCCAAAATTAGTTGAAACAGAAGATTCTAGGCAATCATGGACGCGCTGCAACAGGGCTTGGGATACTTGGGGCACCCTGCTTACTGGGCGGCCCTTGCTGTCGGGGTGACGATGGCGATTGCTGGGCATTTGGTGCCTGGCCTCGGCAGCGTCATCCTGATGGCGCTTGCAATCCCCTTTTTGATTTTGAAGGTTGACGATCCTGTCGTGGGATTGACCGTATTGATGTCGCTGTTGGGCGCGGGTAACAATTTGGAATCAGTTCCGGCGTTGATTGCAGGCTATGCGTCCGCGGAATCGCAAGTCACCTTTTTGGAAGGGCACCGGCTGGTACGGCGAGGCTTGGCGGCGCACACGCTGGGAGCCGTATATTCAGTGTCCATGATGGGCGGCGTTTTCGGCGCCATCGCAATGGCCATTACGGTTCCCATCATCAGACCCTTCATCCTCAAGTTCAGCTATCCGGAAATCGCCGCGATGGCGCTCTTCGGTGTTGCCATGGTCTCAGCGCTCAGCCGGGGAGCCATGCTAAAAGGCATCATCGCGGGACTCTTTGGCATCCTGGTCGGCACCATCGGCACGGCCCCGGTCACCGGCGTGCCACGATTCACCTTTGGCATGACAGACCTCTGGAATGGGACCGGCCTCGTTGGAACCACCCTGGGCTTATTTGCGATGCCGGAGCTGCTGGACCTGATTGCGAGCCGGAAGGCCATCGCGAGCGGGGAGGCGGGCCTCTCACGAAGGGACATGCTCAAGGGAGCCCGGGTGGGGTTTGGCAAATGGCGGATGGTCCTGCGCCAGTCCATCTACGGCGTGTTCTTGGGAGCCATTCCTGGAGTTGGGTCGGCGACGGTGGACTGGCTGGCCTATGCGTTCGGGATCGCCTTGTCCAGGGACAAGAGTCAGTTCGGAACGGAACAAGGCTCTTTGGACGGGGTGCTGTTCTCGGAATCAGCCCAAAACGCGAAGACCGGCGGACAAGCTATCCCGAGCTTGGCGTTGGGGGTCCCTGGGGGACTGGCGTGGGCGTTTGTGATTGGCGGGATGATTGCGTACGGGATAGCCCCCGGCCCTCCGCTATTGGGTGACAAAGCCTATTTCACCGTTGCCACGGTGCTCACCATTGGTCTGAGCAACGTGGTCATTACTGGCGTGGGCTTGGTAATGACCCCTCAGTTAGCCAAGCTGACCAAGGTCCCTTTTCCGGCGGTAGGGGCAGTCATGCTACCCATGTCATTGCTGACTGCCTACATGTATATGAACAGCTGGCTGGCAGTCCCCATTGTGCTGGGATTCATGGTTATCGGGCTGGTCATGAAGCGTTACGGATGGCCGAGGCCACCCGTGATCTTGGGGTTCATCTTGGGACCCATCATTGAAGGAAACCTCGAGTCTGCATTGCACATCTTTGGGCCTCTTGGAGTGCTGGAGAGGCCCATCTCCATCACTCTCTTTATCATCACGGTGGCTGCGGTGTTTTACTTCCAGCGAGCGATGCAGGAGCGCCGCTCGGTGCCAGAAACGCTAGCAGGTGCTTCCGGTACCGAAGGCACCGCGGGCGCCGCCCCCAGCGTGGAACAGGGACATCCGAGATTCCCGCTCAGATGGCAGCAAGTGGATGTTCTTCTGCCCACTTTAGCTATGGGCGTGGGGGCTGGCTTGTTCCTGTATTTCTCCCTAGGAATGCGTGCAGAGACTAAGTTTCTGCCGTATTGGACAAGCATTGGGATTATCGCTCTCTGCGCCATGTTACTCGTCAGGCAAGTCACCATGGGCCATGCGCAGGCGCAGATCATGGACATCGGGCTGAGGACCACGGGAGCAGGCGCACAGAGGGCTTGGCTCATTATATTCGGCTTGCTCTTGCTGTTTGTGCTGCTCTGTCTGGGGGTGGGCATGCGGTGGGGGGCATATGCCGTCGCCGGCGCCGTCCCGCTGTTCTACTTGGAGGCGCGCCCCCTGCGGCGCTCACTCGTTGCCATCGTTGCTATTGGCATTTTGGTTTTGATTAACGTCGTCGTCCTCGATGGATTCATGGCGGTGAACTGGCCTGCGCCTGCCTTTCAGACATGGGTGCAGCAGGGCGGTTTCTA
>JBJKQC010000187.1:0-4442 GCA_046705745.1 Dehalococcoidia bacterium | reverse complement strand
CACCAGCGCATCTGCATCGTTCGTCTTGAGGGCCTGTGACGGTATGAAAGCAACCTGAGCCTTCAGCTCCGTCATTCCGGCGAAAGCCGGAATCTAGGGACCTTCGCCCGGCAGGGCGCCCGTTGTTGGAGCCCTGCACCCCGTACCGTCCCTTCCCCCTGAGGTCGAAGACTCCGGCTTGTCGGACGGAAGGTCAGGATGGGGGCTCGACGGTCCCCGTTCTTCCCCCTCAAACAACAAGGCCGTCAGCGTAAGGCTGGCGGCCCTTGAAAATCGCTCCGCCTCCCTACGCTGGCATTACCCAGGTCAGGTCTACGGGTCGGTGACGGTTGGCCACCCTCTCAGCCGGGCTCTCCCCAGCTCCCCGGGACTGATCCATCTTTCGCTCGCCACAACGAGCACCCGCATCATAGCCCCCCTTTCCGGCCGCCTGTCAAGCCACACCCCGCCAACCAACGCCCCAAGGTTGTGACGGCGCGGGCCGGGGCTTATAGGTGCGCCGCTTGCCGCGCCCTCTCACCGTTCACCGTTTACCGTTCACCGTTAACCCCCAAAAATGCATAATAATCACCGCACCCAATCGCAGGAGGTGGCCCATGTCCCTGCTCCAACCCGAAGGCATCATCCATGGCCACTACGAGTGCCGCTCCCTGGACCAGACCCTCCCCGTCTTCACCGGCCTCTTCGCCGCTGACATCCTCGACCGCACGGACCGCTCCGCCCTCGTCAAGCACCCCAACACTGACTGGCCCCTCATCGTCCACGAAGGCGGCCCTAACGCTCCCGACAAGCCCCACGGCAACCACTACGGCTTCCGCGTCGCCGACCACACGGAAATCGAGGCCGCCTACGCCTACATCGACGCCCGTCGCGAGCAATACGGTCTGAAGAATGTCCTCAAGCCCGCCGGTGGGCACTTCGCCTACTCCATCTACCTGGAGGAGCCGGGCGGCAACACCATCGAGCTGGAGTACTACAATCCGCGGGCCGCTGCCCATGGCCGCCGCGTAGCCGCCCCTCACTGGACCACGCCCCTGCCCGAGTCCCGCTTCCCCGGCCGCGGCTACATCCCCCAGGCCCTCTCCCACGGCACTGCCCAGTGTGACGACAAGGCCCTCAGCAACGCCTTCTATACCGAGGTCATTGGCCTCGATATTGTCGGCGGAGGCAATTACTCCACTTACATCGCCCATCCAGACGCGCCCTGGTACATCGTCGTCCTGCCCTCCCGGCATCGGCACTACCTCCGCCCCGTCAATCGCTACACCCTCAAGCTCGCCACCGCCGGCCACGTCCGCGTCGCCTACGACGCCCTCCGCAAGCTCGGCCACGGCGTCACCCAGCTCTGCGATCTCCACGAGACCAACGGCGACGCCTGGTTCATCTTCAGCGACCTCGACCGCAACTGGTGGGAGCTCACCTCCACCGCCACCCCCAACCGCTCCCCCTCGTAGGGGCGGAGCCACCGGCTCGCTCCAGGTTTGGCCGACCATCAAGACCTGCCCACCGGGCCAACCTCATCTCCCTTCCTGGCGCCACAGCATGCCGGGGCATGCCCAATCGCTCCAAAAACGGCGTCCCCGCACGGATTCGACTGTTCACCGCGCCCTAATCCTCCGTTAATGTTGCAAGCTCGCCCGCCAGCAATAATCAGGCCGCCGGGGGCCTGAGCCTCCGAGCCAAGATGGAAAGGAATAAGGAGTTGGCAATGGGTCTTGGATTCCCAAATATCCGTTGGGCCTTGTTGGTGCTGGCCTTGCCGCTGGTAAGCGCTGCGTCGGTGGCATGCGGCGCCAGCGCGGCGAGCAATACGCCGACCAGTACGAGCTCTGGCGCCACCCAATCTTCGAGCACGGGCCAGGCGCCCGCCGCGGAACTGGCCGCGAACACGTGCGACAAGGCGACCGGGCTGACGGTCTACTCGGCGCAGGGGTACGACTCGGATGCGACCCAGGCCTTCCAGCAGCAAACGGGCATTACCACAAAGCTGGTGGATGACAGCACGGGCCCTCTGGTGGCGAAGGTCGCCGCCGAAGGTAGCAACCCCCAATGGGACGTCATCTGGTTCGACGGCGCTGTAACCATGCAGGACCTTGACAACCACGGCTATCTGCTGCAGTGGAAGTCCAACAACATTGGCAACTACACAGACCAGGGCAAGAGCTTGATAGCGCCCGACTACGCGTACTACCCCACGGGCGTGACCGCTGCGGGCGCTATCGTCTACAACAAGCAGACGGCCCCCGCGACGTTGCCGGCGGACTGGAATGACTTGCTCAATCCCGCGTACAAGGGAATGACCGCCATGAACGACCCGGCCTTCTCCGGCCCTGCCTACCCCTTCATCGCGGGGATCGGGCAGTTGTTGGGCGGCGAGTCCCAGGGCAAGCAATTCTTCACCAACCTCAAGGCGAACGGCCTCACCATCTTTCAGACCAATGACCCCACGATTTCGTCGGTGAAGACCGGCGCCAAGGCCTTCGCCATCGTGCAGGACTCCGCTTACTACGGGGCCGTGGCAGGAGGCGCCACCAACCTGGGGATCATCTACCCGAAATCAGGCGTGGCTGAGTTGCCCAGCGTGGTGGGAATAGCCAAGAACGCGGCTCACATCGCTTGCGCCGAGCAGTTCGTGGACTGGCTGATGTCCCCGGCAGGTCAGACTGTCATGACCCACCACGACCCCACCGACGGCGACACCTACTTCGTCGAGCTCGTGAAGGGAGTGACGCCGGTCGTCTCGCGGCAGACCAGCACGGTGCCCTTCTTCAAGCTGGACGTGCCGAAGTGGGCCAGCGTTGAGAACGAGCTCAAGCAGTGGTTCCACAACAACATCGTGGCGGGCGGCTAGATGCGCTCGGCCAACCCTGCCGACGGCGCGAGCGCTGCTCCCGGTAGCAACGAGGCCAACGAGGTAGTCTCGTTACGGGCCGCACGCTCCGTGACGCGGGGGATATTGGCCCGGCCGGTGGGGGCCCTGGTCCTCGGGGCCCCCTTGGTGCTGCTGGTGCTGCTCGTCGTCTATCCGCTCGCAGCCATCGTCATCCAAAGTGTGTTCCCAAAGCTGTTTGCGTTGCACCCCAGCCTGGCCGTCAGTATCCAGCCCCTCGTCAATGTCTTCTCGGACCATGGCAGCTATCAGTCGGTGGTGGTTTCCGGAATCCTCGGCGTCACCACGGCGGCCGGTGCGGCGGTTCTTGGCACGGTCCTGGCCGTTTGTGCGCGGCGAGTCTTGGTGTCGATGGGTGGAGCGATAGACCTCTTCGTGTGGATCGTCTTCTTTACGCCGTCGTTCTTGCTCGGTGAGGCATGGACGATTCTGATGCTCCGGGGCGGGACTCTGGACCACCTGTTCCGCTTGCCCGATTGGGCCATCCATACGTTTTTCTCCCCCTTCGGGGTCTGGTTCGTGCTGACCATGAAAAACTTCCCCTTCGTTTACCTTGCGGTCAGCGCCGCTTTGGTCTGGCTCGGCGGTGAATATGAAGAGGCAGCCCGATTGCAAGGCGCGCGAACATGGCGGGTCTGGACCCGTATTAACCTGCCGTTGCTCCTGCCCGCGGTCTTGGCGGGCAGCCTCATCGTCTTTGCAGAGGCGGTAGGAGACTTCGGGACTGCGGCCACTATTGGACAGAATGCCAGCGTCTCGCTCATCACCTATCGCATCTACGAGGCGATTAACACGTTCCCGGTGGACTTCCCGCAGGCGGCCGCGCTTTCGCTGCTCCTTTTTGCGGCCATCGCCCTGGCCCTTTTCGCGCAGAACCGAATGATGAAGGGCCGCTCGTTCCAGGTGGTCCACGGGCGGTCCCGGCCCCCACGGGACGTGCGGCCTGGCAAATGGCGCTGGCCGGCTGCCGCCTTCGTCGCCGTGGTGCTCAGCCTGGCGCTGTTCATCCCCTTGGCTGAATGCGTGCTGCTATCGTTCCAACACGCCTTCAGCAACGGTCTGGGGACCGGCAACTTCACCTTATTTAACTATCGAGCGGTGCTTGCCCAAGGGACGGCGGACCGCTCGGCCCTTTGGCTTTCCACATGGCTTGCCCTGAGCGCCGCTTCGGCGGTGGCGGTGATTGGCCTGCCCGTCGCCTACATCGTGACGCACACCAAGCTCCCGGGGCGTAGGTTCCTCGGCTTTGCGGCCCTGGTCACCATCGCGGTGCCGGGCATCATCTTGGCGTGCGGATACATCTTCGCCTGGAACTCCCCCTACCTGCAATTGATCGGCATCGGCGGGCGCGGCCAGGTTCACCTTTACGGCACCGTGGGGATTCTCCTGGCGGCGTACATCGGAGGTCAGCTGCCATACGCAATCCGCCTCAATATGGGCGCGCTGCAGCAGCTCAGCCCCTCGCTGATCGAAGCGGCCAGAGTCCAGGGAGCCGGACCGCTGCGCATCCTGCGCAGCATCATCGCCCCCGTCATGCGGTCCGGCCTCATAT
>JBJKQC010000186.1:0-9016 GCA_046705745.1 Dehalococcoidia bacterium | reverse complement strand
CGACTCCTCCTTCGGGTCGGCCGGAGTATCTCAGAAGACTCACCTTTTCGCTGGACCAGTTTTTCGGGAGGGGACCACTGTGCGCTGCCCCTTCGGATCCAGGCGGCCTGCGACCAATCGTCATCGTCAGCCGGGCCACGTCGTGTACGCCAATTCCAAGCATCTTGCAGCACCGAGGCACGGCGTCGGTCGTAGCTTGCAATGAATACATTCGATCTCTTGACCGGTTCTAGGAGCCTTGATGCACGCCTTCTTCAATGCCGTCGCCAGATTCTCGGTGCGGTTCCGGTGGTTCATTGTCATCGCGTGGGTGGCTGCGACGGTGCTGACCGTCACCTTCCTGCCGACCCTTTCCAGTGTTTCCAAGACCAACAACGCTGACTTCCTGCCGGCGAACTCGCCCAGCCTGCAGGCCGCCCAGCTTGCTACCCCCTTCCAGAAACTCGACCAGACCCCCGTGCCAGTCGTAGTAGTCCGGAACGGCCAACCCCTTACCGCCGCCGACCACGACGCAATTTCAAGCCTCTTGGGTCGGTTCGCCAAGGTCGCGAACGTGGTCGCGGTGAAAGATGCCGGCCCTTCCCCTGACCAGCAAGCTGAACAGCTCGTAGTGATCGCCCAGTTTTCCCAGGGCTCAGGCAATGACCGGGCCGGGAAGGCCCTGGTGGATAACCTGCGCACGGCCATTGCCCAGACCGCCCTGCCTGCCGGCTTACAGGCCCATGTCGCGGGCCAACTGGCCAGCCAAGTCGACACCCAAGCACAGTCGGGAGTGCAGAGCAACGAGATCGACTTGATCTCCATCGTTTTCATTTTCGTCTTGCTGCTGCTGATCTTTCGTTCGCTCTTGGCCCCGATCGTCACGCTGATTCCTGCCGCCCTCACGGCCCAGCTCGCCGGGCCGATTGTTGCCGAGGCGACGAAAATTGGCCTGCAGGTTTCCGCTCTGACACAGTTCATGCTGATTGTGCTCGTGCTCGGCGCTGGCACGGACTACGGCCTGTTCCTGGTGTTTCGGGTCCGGGAAGAGCTCCGGGCCGGCCTTGCGCCGCGGGACGCCATCGTGCGCGCGCTTGGGCGTGTGGGCGAGTCGATCACCTTTTCGGCCGCAACAGTGATCGCGGCGCTCCTCTCTCTGTTAGCCGCCACGTTCGGCATATACAAGAGCCTGGGTGCCCCCCTTGCCATCGGCATCGCCATCATGCTGTTGGCCGGCCTGACGTTGTTGCCGGCCCTGCTGGCTATCCTGGGGCGGGCAGTCTTCTGGCCCTCGAACACGCGTATCAGCAACACGAAAGGTGGCCTCTGGGGCCGCGTCTCGGCCCGGATCGTGCAGCGGCCCGCCCTCACGCTTGCCGTTGGCCTGGTGTTCTTTGGGGCGCTGGCCATCGGGTCGGTCAACAACAAGCCGGCGGGATTCGGCGGGTCCACGTCGGCGCCGGCTGGCTCGGATTCCGCCTTGGGTAATCAGGCCATTGCCCAGCATTTCCCGATCAGCGCCGCGAACCCGACGAACGTCATCTTTCGGCTGTCCCAACCGGTTTGGCAGGACCCAACCCCGCTGACCACCGCGTCGCAAGAGCTGCCGAAAGATCCCGTTTTCAAAAGCGTCGTGGGGCCGCTGAATCCCAACGGCGCCACGCTCACGGTCCAGGAGTACCTGGACCTCCGGTCGAAACTGGGGCCTGCCAACGCCTTGCCGCCCGTGCCGCCCGCGGGCGCGCCGGTCTCGGCCGAGCAATATCAGGTCTACCGGGCAACCGCTAACTATGTGAGCGCGGATGGCAAGACCATCCAGTTCGAGACCAGCCTCGCCGCAGGCGATCCCTCCAGCACGGCTGCCCTGCAGGCCGTACCTGCGGTCCGCCAGGCGGTAGCAAATGTGGCCAAGGACATGGGGGCATCGGCATCGGGGGTAGCGGGGGAGGCGCTGGCGCTGTATGACGTCAGCTCCGCTTCCAACCGAGACCTCCGCCAGGTGATTCCCATCGCCATCGTGGTGATAGGGCTGCTGCTTGCGGTGGTTATGCGCAGCGCCGTCGCACCCCTCTACCTCATTGCGTCCGTCGCACTGTCCTACATCGCGGCCCTGGGCCTGGCCGTAATCGTCTTCATCGACCTCGGCTCGGCAGGCGGCCTGTCGTTCTTTCTGCCGTTCTTGTTGTTCCTGTTCCTGCTCGCTCTCGGCGAGGACTACAACATTCTGGTGATGACGCGGATTCGTGAAGAGGCTCATAACATGCCGCTCAAATGGGCCGTGCAGCGGGCGCTGAGCGTGACAGGGACAACGGTCACATCGGCTGGCCTCGTCTTGGCCGGCACTTTCGCTGTCTTTGCCGTGGTGGTGGGCACTGGAGCGGGGACCGAGCAATTCCGCGCCATCGGGTTCGGACTCGCCCTCGGCATCTTGATGGACACGTTTCTGGTGCGGACGTTGCTGGTCCCGTCGACGGCGGTGCTCCTCGGCAGGTGGAACTGGTGGCCCTCGAAGTTGGGTGTCGCCATCCCCAAGGAAGTGCCCAGCGAAGCAACCAAGATCGCCGCTGGCCTTGCTGGCGAATCTGACATGGAAGCCGGCGCAAAGAAAGGCGATGAGCCGGACCTCGCTCCGCACAGCTAGCGCGTGTCGGAAATCGCTAGGAAATGCGCCAGACCGCGCGGTCATAGAGTCAAGTAGGGCACGAATCTGCCATGCGCTGGTCGCTCGGCGCGTTTGCCAGCCCAGCCTCATCTTCGTCCCTTGCCGGTGCCATCGCTTGCCGGCCAGACGCTCCGTCCACCCTTCCGCCATGCGTTTGAGGGGACCGCCTAGCGTATCTCCTCGGAAGTAGCCGAGGGCGGTTTGGCGGATTGAGAGCTACAGCCGGAGGAATAAGAAAGGGGTGCAGGCGAACAATCGCTTTGTTCCTCCGGAGTGCATTTGTTCTTCCGCCTTCGTCGCAGGCGGCATTGACGGCCCGATGCCGGTGGGCATATCGTGCCGCCATCCCATCGCGGGTACGCCTAACTCATGGCAACGGCCCCCGACAACCCCCAGTTCCCGAGCGCCCTCGGCCACGTCCGGGTGATCGAGCTCGGCGGCATGCCGGCAGCGTACGCGACGGCCTATCTCGGCGGCTTCGGAGCGGACGTGGTGAAGGTGGAGCCGCCGGGGGGGCGACCCCGCCCGGCTCCTTCCGTCCTTCGCAGGTGGCGAGGAGCATCCTGAGCGCAGCCTGACGTTCCTGAACGCCAACGTGAACAAGCGCAGCATCGCGCTGGACCTGGCTGACGGCGGCGACAACGGCCTGTTCCGCGCATTCCTGGCGGATGCTGACGTGCTTTTGGAATCGCTTCCGCCGGGGCGCCTGGCGAGTCTCGGGCTGGGATGGTCCGCGCTGGAGGCGATCAACCCCGGGCTGGTCACCGTCTCTATGAACCCCTTCGGCCAGTGGGGGCCGTACAGCGGGTATGTCGGTGGAGATGCCGTCGTGGCCGCGATGTCCGGCTTCATGACGAACCAAGGAGACGACGAGCGGGCGCCGGTGGTGCCGCCCTGCCAGCTGACGTACCAGCTTGCCGGCGTCCAGGCGGCCTTCCTTGCGCTCGCCGGGCTCAGGCACCGCCGCCGCACCGGCCATGGGGAGCACATCGACCTGTCGCTCCAAGAGGCGTTGACCTACGCCAACGTGCAGTCCGTGTCCAAGTACAGCCAGCGCAGCGAGGTGGTGAAGCGTCCGGGCCGGGCCGGCGGCCCCTACAACATCTATCGGGCCGGGGACGGCCGGTACGTGTTCCTGGCCCTCTACTATCTTGCGCACTGGCATGCCCTTACGCGGGAGTGGATGCACGACCCCGTCCTTTCGCAGCCGGAGTGGGACGTCCAGCAGTACCGCATCGACAACGCCGACGTCGTCCAGATGATCATCGGCGAGTTCATCGCGCGGTTCGCCGCGGACGATTTCGTCGCCCAGTGCCAGCAGCGGGGCATCGCCTGCACGCCCGTAAGCTCCCTGGAAGACCTCGTGAACAACCCTCAGATGACGGAGCGGGGGTGGTTCCGGCGAGTCCGCCATCCCGTCGTTGGCGAGTACCTGGCGCCGGGCCCGCCGGTGTGGCTCTCGCGCACGCCCTACGCCGTGCGCCGCCCCGCGCCGCTGCTGGACGAGCACCGCGCCGAGCTACTGGCCGGTCTGCGTGCGCCACCGCCGGCCCCCGTCGTCGAGGATTGCCCAGGTGGACCGCCGCAGCCCACCGACCCACCCATGCTCGATGGGCTGCGCGTTGCGGACGTGACGCGGGTGTTCGTGGGGCCCATCGGCACGCAGCTCCTCGGCTTCTATGGCGCGCAGGTCATCAAGGTGGAGTCTGCCAGCCTGCCCGCCAACCGCGATCCGGACCGCGGCATCTACCCGGACATGAACCGGAACAAGCTGAGCTGCACCATCGACATGCGGAACGAAGCGGGCAAGGGCCTGTTCCAGCGCCTCGCCGCCATCAGCGATGTCGTGGTCGACAATTTCAGCGCCGGGGTCATGGGCCGGCTTGAGCTGGGCTACGAGGAGCTGCGCAAGGTGAAGCCGGACATCATACAGGTCGGCATGCCGGGCATGGGCTCGACCGGTCCGTTCAGCAAGTGGCTGACCTACGGCAACTCCCTCCAGGCGTTCACCGGCCTGGCGCACCTCTGGGGCCACCCGGACTCGCCCATGGAGGCGCACGCCAAGGGGACGACGCCCGACTATGTCGGCGCGGTGTTCATGGCGCTCGCCGTCATGGCGGCCATCGAGCACCGTGACCGGACGGGAGAGGGCCAGCGGATCGAGGCCCCCATGCTGGATGGCCAGGCGGCCATGCTGGGCCCGGCCATTCTGGACTACACCGTGAACGGTCGCTCCTGGGGCGCGGTCGGGTACGACGAGCCCCTTGCAACGGGACTGTCTCCCTACGGCTGCTACCCGTGCCTCAACCCCGACACATGGATCGTCGTCGCCTGCGAGAGTGACGAGCAATGGCGCGCGATGGTGCGTGCCATGCGCGAGCCGGGTTGGGCAGCGGACGAGCGCCTGGCGACGCAAGCCGGGCGCCGAGCGTGCCGCGCTGAGCTCGATGCGCGCATCGCCGAGTGGACGGCCCAGCTCACGCCGCACCAGGCCTTGCGCCTTCTCCAACGTCAGGGCGTGCCGGCCGGCATTGTGATGAACAGCGAGCACCTGTTCATGGACCCGCACCTCCGAGCGCGTGGGCACCTGGTTCAGATCGACGAGCCGCCCTGGGGTGTCCTTACCCATCAGGGCCTTCCCGCGATTCCGTCCCGCTCGGCGGCCCACGCGTCGGGAAGACCGCCGTGGATCGGCGACGACAATGCCTTCGTGTTCGGCACGGTGCTGGGGATAACACCAGAGGAGATCGCGGATGGCGTCGCATCCGGCGCCATCCACTAATCCCCTGCCCAAATCCCTTCCGCCCCGAGGGGCGTACGATCTGTGCGCCTGCCCTGGGGACGGTGGGCAGGGCGAGGCAATCGTAGGGGCGCTGCTTGCCGCGCCCTAACCTCTTCCCCAAGGGGAAAGAGCCAGCCCTGTCGCAGACCCCGTCCCGATCAAATCGGGACGGAGACGAATCGGGGATACTGTCGAAAGGAAGAGCGCTGAGGCGTTGGCTTTGTGGGGCATTTGCTTCCAGGAAGTGCCGTCACGCCTCACCCCAGCCCTCTTCGATGACAAGGCCAAAGGAGTTTTCAGGCAGTCATCCAAGGAGGAGGCCGTGGCCTACCAGTTCATCCTGTACGAGAAGCAGCGGAGCGGTGTGCTCATCACGTTGAACCGCCCAGACCGGCTGAACGCGCTGAACGAGGAGATGCGCGTGGAGCTGGACCAAGCCCTGGAGGAGGCCGAGGCCGACCCGGAGATAAGGGCGGTGGTGCTCACGGGCGCTGGGCGGGCATTCTGCTCCGGCGCGGACATGGGCCGGGAGCGCACGCCCACTTCATGGCCGGCCGGCGTCCCGGAGGGCATGTCCGTTGGCGAGCATATAGACGGCTGGCGCACCCGAGACCGCGCAGGGTCGCGGCGCCTCCAGCGCATGTGGGAGCTGTCCAAGCCAGTCATTGGCGCGGTGAACGGATGGGCCATGGGTTGGGGGAGCTGGTACGCCCTCGCCACCCACATCACCTATGCGTCCGAGCGGGCCGTCTTTGCACAACCGGAGGTCCGGCAGGTCTCCAACACCAATTTCATCTGGACGCTGTTGGCCGGGTTCAAGAACGCGCTCCGCTACGGGCTCACCGGCGACCACATCGACGCATGGGAGGCCAAGCGCATCGGGCTCGTCAACGACGTCGTGCCCCACGACCAGCTCCTGGAGGTGTGCTTCTCGCTGGTGGAGCGCATCGCGAAGGTCAGCCCCGAAACGGTGGCGCTGAACCTGTTCGTCGCCACGCGCGGGCTGGAGATGATGGGCCTGTCCAACGCCTGGACGCTCAACGCCGAGCTCTCGGGAGTCGTGCACAGCTCCGTCCGCCCTGAGTAGCGTCGGCACCTGGAGGATGCGGCCAAACAGGGCGGCGCCAAGGCGTACATCGAGGCCCGGGACGCCCCCATCCAACCCGAGCCCTTCGGCCCTCGCTCCAAGCCACGCGAGGAATAGGCCGTTCCCGCCCGATCGCTGGGTCGTAGTAGCGCGCGTTGTAGTAGTACAGCCCGGTCGAGCTGTCCAGCCGGTGTCCCGTGAACTGCTCCACCAGGTCCACTGTCCCCATCGGGAACTCATTTACGCTAACAGCGCCTTAGTTCGAAGGTGAAAGTCCGCCGCGAATGACTCCTTCCGTCGCCCATGATAGGCGGAGCAACAGAGGTGAAGAAAATGCCAAAAGGGTTCCAGTTGTGGCTCTTGGCGGGGGCATTGATAGTGGCCACAGCCGCCCAGACCGCCTGCGCGAGCTCTCACACGAGCGGCGATACTTCGGCCCAGACCGACCGCGCCATGCAGGATATCGTGGCCCATGGCTTCCACATCGGCCTGTGGGGCATTGATTCCAGCGCGTATAAGGCGGACGGTCTCCCTGGGGAGACCGTCCAGTTCTTGCCCACAACTCTGTCGGGGAACGAGGACGCCTACTGGATTGGCTCTGGTGCGCTGGATGCTCTGTCCCAGCCGGTCGTGAAGCAGCTCATGAAGCAAGAGTTCGTTCCCCTGCTGGGCTTGGGCAAGGTGCTGGTCTTCGTGGGTTTGGACGACCCCAACAGGGTGAGGTCTTTGTTCGGGCTTGCCCCGGAGAGCGCCAGCCCAGGCACCCCGCCCCCGGCCGTGGTCTACGTGTGGTCGCCGCCAAGCCCTCCGGCCACGAATGGCCGCGTGGAGGCTGCCATCGGGGCCGTGTACCTGCCGCCCGGCGCGGACCAGGCGGCAGTCCTTCGCGAGGCCCTGTTGCAGTCCTGGTACCACTGGGGATTTCGGGACTATTACTTCCAACAGGCGCCTCCCGCCGGCATGGGCGAGCAGTGGCAGAGGGCCTTTGGGCCGTCCGAGTACCAGTGGGTGCCGACTGGCTGTGGTGGGTGCCGGCTGGTCGAGTACAAGACCGGCTGGGAGCATAACTATCCCCCGCACGACTACTTTGGCCTGCGGCTGGACTACCTGCTGATCGGTGCGGACAACCATGGCGTGGACAGCCTCCATGTCACCAGCAGCGCCAGCCAGTCCACTCCCTCTCCCTTGAAACTGGCTTCGTACACGCCGGGCGGCGCTCGCCCCGCCGGCGGCCTCCCCTTCTATGGCGGCAAGGTGGTGAACAGCAGCAGTTTTGCCAAGAATATCTTCGACGTGCGGTGGGACTACGACGCTGGCTTGCAGCCGGCGCAAGGAGAGTCACGACAGCACGCCGATTTCATATATTGGGCCTATGCAAACAGCGTTAAGCTATTCAACGATAGCCGGGCCCAGTGGGCGGGACTATCAGGTGACGTCGGAGCGGCCTCTGAGACCCAGATAAATGGGGGCCAGTAGTTAGCTCGATTTCTAGTGCGCTGGGAGGAGCCTAGCTGGGGCGGACGCGATGACGTAGCCAACATTCCCGAAACCTCTGAGAGGAACCCCGCGGCTAGTGAATCCCGTCTGCCCAAGGCTGGCCGCACCAGCCGGAAGTGAGCCTGGCGTGGCCATGGGGGCCGTAGACGTGAAGCGCTGGAGCAAGCGCACAGGCCCGTGCGGTGGGAGATTGGGCTGCGCTACGCGCCCAGGGGGACGCAGGGACGCCTGCGACTGCCGACCGAGCAGGACGTGGCGGAGTCGCCCGTCAGCATCTGGTGGATGCGGATGTAATAGTTGCCCGAAAGCCCGGACACGTTCAGGTAGTCCGTCGTCCGTCCGAAACCGCCGCTCTTGACCAGCTGGGCGTCGTAGACATTCGCGTCCGCGGTCTTGCTGCTGCTCACCACCAGGGCGGCATCGGGCACGGCGGACGCCGCGTTCGCCCAGACCACCCTTCCTTCTCACCCTTTCACTTTTTCACCCTGTCACCCCGCTCATTCCCGGCAAAGTCATCTTGTGATATAATAGAACATATGTACTTTCATGAGCAACCCTCCACTTACCCGCCAGCCAATGCGCCGCAAAAAAAATTCGCGAATGTTTCGCGTCACGGGTCCCCTGTGCCAGGCCGTGGCCTTGTGGAGCGGGTTCTGCTGCTGCGCTTGCTGCGGCTGAATTGCGGGTCATTTGCACATCATTTGCGGGTCTGTTGCGGGTATTTTGCGCATTGTTGCGCATGGTGTTGCGGGTCTGCCGCGGGTCCGTGCTCGGTAGACACCACCCACCGTTCACCGTTCACCATCCTTGACAAAGCGGCGCTCGCAACCATACTTCAGATGGTTCTATCCAGGCACGAGGCCAGGAGGTCCGGCATGCTGACACGAGAGCGTAATGAGCGGCTGACGAGGGTTGGGCCGGGCACCCCCATGGGCGAGCTCATGCGCCGCTACTGGCATCCCATCGCGGGCAGTAGCCAGCTCGACGACGAAACGCCCACCCGGGAGGT
>JBJKQC010000185.1:0-4635 GCA_046705745.1 Dehalococcoidia bacterium | reverse complement strand
CGCTTATCTCACCGGCGGCGCTGCCATGCGCAAGTCCGTCGAAATGGTCGCCCTCGCCGCCATCGCCGTAGCCGTCGCCAACGGTATCGGCCGCCTCGTCGGCGTCAACTTATCGTAGGGACAGACCCAGGGCTTATGCGTTCTAGGTGGGGCAGAGGAGAGCAAGGACAGCCGCCGGGTGGCTACTGTTGAAGCGCAAGCGGGAAGCGATGGCGCGGCAGCCCGCACGGCGCAGCAGGTGGTGAGAGCGGTGTCACGCAACATGCTCATGACGGCCGGCCCCTTGCCCACATGGACCAAGCTCCGGTCTTCACCCAAGGTGACGTCTTTGACGTAGTGCAGCTTGTTTTCGATGTGCCAGTGCCCCCGCTTGAGTTCCAACAGCCGGTCCGCATCCGCCACCTCGGGCGGGAGGCTGGTGATGCCATACTGGACGACCTGGTGGTCCTGGCCGCGCTCCCGCCAGGTCCGTTCCAGCCGGACGGCCTGCGCCAGCCCCGGCCAATCCGTGTAGCCTACCAAGTCGGTGGATGCAGTCAGGTGGCGGACCTCTTGCCGGCGTCCATGGCCCCGGTCCACCGTGCAGGCCTCCCGGCGGTCTTCCAGGGGGTGAGCCGGAAACGGCGGGTCGAAGACCAGCCGAAGGTCCTCGTGCAACGTGGGTTGGTTGTCCTTGACCAGTAGCAGATAGTCGCCGCCCGCGGCCAGCACCTGCTGACAGAGGGAGCGCTGACAAAAGAGGGCGTCTCCGGTCAGCACGCGGCCCCGCCAGTCCAGGCGGTCGAGGAGCCGCGGGGCCACGGTGAGCTCGGCCTCGGCCTTCTCCGTGGTGCTGGTGATGGGCTCCTGGGCCAGCACCAGGCCCTGCTCGTGACAGAAGGCGCTCAGGGCATGGATGGACCCGGCAGTGGGGTCCGCCGCCAGCCGGCCGCACTGGGCCTTGCCATCCACGGCCACCCCCTGGCTGCCCCGGGCCGGCGGGTCCGGCGCGGAGTGCGTGGCAAAGGCTCGGGCCAACGCCTGGGAGAGGCGGGCAGGGTCCAGCCGTTTGAAGAGACGCTGGATCGTGGACTGATGGGGAGCTTTGCCCTGGGGGAAGCCCAGCCGGCGTAATACTTCCTGGCTTTGCCCCGCTCCCCATTCGGCAATGGCCAGGACAGAGAGGTGCTTGGCGAGGATGGCCGCTAGGGCGAGAGCAAGGACGGCGGGCAAAGAAAATCGAATGCCTTGGCGGCGGCGCGGGTCCGGGATGGAGGCGAAGGCGGCCAGCAGGGCAGACGGCGTGGTGACGAGCGGTTCAGGCGCAGCAGCCGTTGGCGGCGCTGGCGTGGCGACGGTACACTCCATGAGGGCTCTCCTGATCGATAGGGTTATTCGTTCGGTTCACGAATAGCCTACTCGGGAGAGCCTCACTGTTTGTCCATTCCAGAACGCATAAGCCCTGAGGCGTGGCCGAGGGCTTTTCGGCTCTTCAAGGGCCAACTGGCCCTTCTGCTCGAATGCCTATTGGCGGTGTAACGCTAGCATACGCCGCAGCCCTGTCATTCGCTCGCGCCCCTAGCTGCCCGACTTCAGCCCGCCATGCGTCCCGCGAAAAAAAATTGCGCGAGTGTTCCGCCACGTCCAACCATTGCGACAGGCCGTGGCCTCATCGAAAGGCATTCGCCGCTGCACCTCGGGCGCCTCATTTGCGCGTGTCTATGGGTCCGTCGGAGCCGGTGTGGCGCAACACCATGCCACGGCATGTCGGCCACTCGTTCCGGAGTACTTGGCGGGGCAGAGCCCTTCGCGAGAATCGAAAGACCCTGGGAGTGGTTGCGAGCACGCCAATCCCTGCCGGGGCGGCGGTATTAACTTATTGTCTATCGATTAAGTTGTTATTAGGTGAAGTCCACTGGTATCATTTATGTGCTGTTAAAGGCAAATGCTTGGCAGGCGGCGGAAGACGTAATGCGAATCCCTATGAAGGTAGACTACGGCGTTCGAGCGCTGGTTGACCTGGCCTTGCACGCGCAGCACGGCCGGCCGGTCCGGACTGCAGAAATCGCCCAACGCCAGAGCATACCGGAGCCCTACTTAGACCAAGTCCTGACTACCTTGAACAAGTTTGGCTTCATACGGAGCCGCCGCGGGCCGCAAGGAGGCCACGTTCTAGCGCGCCCCGCCCGGGAGATCACGCTGGATGATGTAGTCGCTACGCTGGAGGGCCGCAGTGCCCCCTTGGACTGCATGGAAGACGCCGCCGAGTGCGTATTGTCCGCCGAATGCGCGCAGCGGAACATCTGGCGAGACGTGGAAGAGGCGGTCCATACGGTGTTGAGCACTACAACAATCGGGGACTTGGCGGCGCGTCAGATGGGCGTCCCTTCGGCGCCCGTCGCGGTATCCGGGCCTTTGCTTCGGGTGACGGCCTGAAGTAGAGTATCGTTGAGCCTTAGGTCGGGAATCGAAAGAAGCTCTCCTCCTTGCACCCTGGCGCGGTGTGGGGTCATCTTATTGGTTGGGGGTTCCTATGTTGTTCGGGCCCCCGTGGCATACGTGTGAAGAGAAAAGGAGAATCGCATGGTCACTGCGCCACAGCTCACTCCTGAACAAGTGCGGCGCTACAGTCGGCACATCATCATGCCTCAAATCGGGAGTCGGGGGCAGCGGAAGCTCATTGATGCCAAGGTGCTCGTCATCGGGGCCGGCGGACTTGGTGGTCCCGTGGCCTTGTACCTCGGGCTGGCTGGGGTGGGTACCATCGGCATTGTCGACTTTGACGTGGTGGACCTGAGCAACCTTCAACGGCAGGTATTGCATACCAACGAGTCGGTCGGATTGCCCAAGGTGGTTTCGGCCGCCCAGACTCTCAACCGCTATAACCCGGACGTGAAAGTCGTTGCGCATGAGTTCCCCATCAACTCTGAGAACGCGATGGACCTCGTCGCGCAATATGACGTGATCGTGAACGGCGCGGACAATTTCGCGACGCGCTACCTGGTGAACGATGCGGCTTACCTCAGCAACAAGCCCCTGGTGGATGGTAGCATCCTCATCTTTGATGGCCAGGTGACGACCTATGAGCCCGGCAAGGGCTGCTACCGCTGCTTGTTCCCGGAACCGCCACCGCCAGGCATGGTTCCCAACTGCGCTGAGGCGGGCGTGCTGGGCGCCTTGACAGGCACCATCGGCAGTATTCAGGCCACCGAGGTGGTCAAGCTCATCCTCGGCATCGGTGAGCCGTTAGTGGGCAGGCTCCTGTTGGTGGACGCGTTGAACATGGAATTTCGCGTCGTCAAGACACGCCGCAACCCGAGTTGCCCACTGTGCGGTGACGCTCCAACAGTCAATGAGCTGATTGACTACGAGGTGTTCTGCGGCCTTGCCCCGGGACCCGATGGCCAGGGGGACGTGGCAGGCCACTAGGCATTGGCTCAAAGGGCCAAGGCTAGTGGCGGAGCGTAGTCACCATGCGCAGCGCCAACCTCATAGACGCAATCGGCAATACGCCCCTTGTGGAGTTGCCGGCATACAGCCCGAAGCGCGGGGTCCGGATCTTCGCGAAGCTGGAGGGCAATAACCCCACCGGCTCGGTGAAGGACCGGATCGCCCGCGCCATGGTGCAGGGAGCGCTGGAACAGGGTCTTCTCTCACCGGACAAGACCATCTTGGAGCCTACTAGCGGGAATACAGGCATTTCCCTGGCTATGGTAACCAGGCGCCTTGGGTACCGCTTCACCGCCGTCATGCCGGACAACGTCAGCCCGGAACGGACGGAGCTGCTGAGGGCTTACGGCGCGGAAATCATCTACTCTCCCGGCAGCCAGGGTTCTAATGGGGCCATTGCCGTCGCGCAAACTCTTGCTGCCAAAGACCCTAGCTACGTCATGCTCTATCAGTACGGCAACGCGGCGAACCCCGGCGCTCATTACGAAACCACCGGCCCGGAAATCATCCGCGATCTGCCGGAGGTCACGCACTTCGTGGCTGGCCTTGGCACTGGCGGCACGCTCATGGGCACGGGCAGGCGCCTCAAGGAGTTCGACCCGGAAATTGAAGTGATCGCTGCAGCGCCGGAGCCGGACGACCGCATTCAGGGTCTGCGCAGCCTGGAGGAAGGCTTTGTTCCTCCCATTCTTGACCTTGGCCTCTTGGACGCCCGCCACATGATCAGCGGCGAGGAAAGCTTCCAGATGGCGGCTGACATGCTGCGGCGGGAGGGTATCTTCGCCGGCGTGTCTTCGGGGGCGGTGATGGCTGCGGCCCTCCGGGTAGCTAAGCGAGTGGAGCAGGCCAACATCGTCTGCTTGTTTGCCGACGGCGGCTGGAAGTACCTCAGCACTGGCCTGTGGACTCGCAACTACCAAGAGCTGCAGGGCTCAGTGGAAGGGAAGATCTGGTGGTAGCCGGCGGGTCCGACCCGCCCTTGGAGCGTCCGGCCCCACCCGGAAATGGCGCCGAGCCTGCCAGAGCGCCAGGGTACGTTACCTATGTCCTCACCACCTCTACTGGCCCCTCTTCCGATTTGTTGGCCTGCCTCCAGAGCGAGGGCGTCCGATATGAGGTCCTCTACGAGGCGGACATAGGCTCCGGCCCCGCTGCTGCCGATGCCTTGGTGATTGACCTAATCGAGGCCGACCGCGGGGACTCGGA
>JBJKQC010000184.1:0-5174 GCA_046705745.1 Dehalococcoidia bacterium | reverse complement strand
TCGTCCGTGATGACGTCCGCTGTCCGCGCTGCGGTGCCCGGGGCGCCCGCGAGCTGAACCGCCTGCCCCAAGAAGGACATGCCATCTTCATCTGCCCCTACTGCAAGCACACGTGGTGCGAGGCAGGCAGGCGGGAGCGCGGCGGCTCTCGGGAAGCCAAGGACGTCGACGCGGACCGCTCCGCGCGGTAGCTCTTCCGGGGTACAGTTCGAGACGCATGCGGGACTACGACATCAACGTGTTCTAGTCCGAGCAGGACAGCTGCTACGTGGCGGACATCCCGGACTAGCGCTATTGCTCGGCGCCTTTGGAGACACGCCGGAAGAGGCGCTCCGAGAGGTCCTTCAGGCCAAGGAGGCCTGGCTGTCGGTGGCGCGGGCAGAGGGCAAGCCAGTCCCGGAGCCGCGCTACCGGCCGGCCATTTACCAGTCGGCGTAAGCGCCACTCTGCCATCTGCCCCTTTTGGCATAGGCCCTGCTAGGGTATAATATGTAATTGACATCGCACCCGGTGATTCCGGGGCGGCATCGCAGGCAAAAAGACCCTGACGAGTTCCCACGCTCGCCAGGGTCTTTTCTATCTCCAGGCTGTTCCACCGCTCGGCCATTCGCACGGCAGCCCTTCCGCGGCCGGCTGGACGCGCCGTTCACTGCTCACTCACCTGAAAGGAGGCACGTATGACTGCTGTCCGAGAGCTCGTGGCCCTGTATTTGTCGCTGGCGGCCGTCCCGCTGGCGCCGCCGCTGGCGCTGGCTTACGCCGGCGCGCCCTGGCAGGCGATCGCTCTGACCGCCGGGTGGCCGCTCTGCTGGTACGCGTGGCTGTGGGGACGTCTTTCGAGGAGTGAGCGGTGAGCAGTAAGCAGTGACCGGCGGGGAGCCCGAGAGGCGTAGTTGGACTCGCGGCGACTTGGCAGGCGAGGAGGACCGATGGGGGCAGGCGCCTCCGGAGAGATTTCTCCACTCCATCCTTCCGCAAAGCGGGAAGCACTCCGGGCGAAAAGACATGGCCAGCGCTGTTTTCGAGCGAATGACGGCAATGCTTCACCGCTCACTGCTCACTCCTCACCGTTCACCGTTTACCGTTCACTCACTCGAAAGGAGACACGTATGTTGGATAGCCTTCGCTCGACCTTGAACGCCTTCATTCCCGCTAAAGCAATCCCTGTCCGCAAGGCCGTAAGACGCACGCGAACGGTCATGCCCTTGCCCTTCCGCGACGACGGCGTGAGCCAGGACTGGCAGGCGACACTCTACGGCGAGTATTACGCCCGTAATGCCGAGGTCTACGCCGCCGTCCGCCTGCGCGCGGAGTCGGTTGCCAGGCCGCCGCTGGTGACGTACGTGCGTGGGAGGAGCGGACAGGGCGAGGCATCGGCCAAGGGCGCGGGCGACCACACGGCGACGGGACGCCCCTCCGGCATGGGCGCGCGGGCCGGCCTCGTGCCGGCGGGGCCGGACCACCCTGTCCAGCGTCTGCTGGCGTCGGTCAATCCGTGGTGGAGCACGGCTGGGCTGCTGGCGGCGACGGAGACGTACTTGTGCCTGTGGGGCGCGGCCTTCTGGCGCCTGGAGCGTGGGCCGGGCGGCGGGCCGGTGTCCGCCATCTGGCCCCTGCGCCCGGACCGCGTGCGCGTGGTGCGGGACCCTGGCCGGTACGTCGCCGGCTTCGTCTACGCGCCGCCGTCCGAGCCCGGCCGGGAGATACCCCTGCTGCCCGAAGAGGTGGTCTGGTTCCGCTACTTCAACCCATTGGAGGAGATGGCAGGGCTGTCGCCCATGGCGCCCGCGCGGCTCACCGCCGACATGAGCATGGACGCTCTGCGATTCAACCGGGAGTTCTTCAAGAACGGCGCCCGCCCGCAGGACCTCGTCTTCCGCACCCACAGCCCGCTGGAGGAAGCCGAGTTGGAGGAATTCACCGTCAGGCTGGCGGAGCGTTACTCGGGCCCAGGGCGGGAGCAGCGTCCCATCGTCACGAGCGATGACTGGGAAGTGGAGCGGCTGGGGCTCGACAAGCGCGAAATGGAGTGGCTGTCGGGCCTGCGCTGGGGGCTGGAGACGGCGGCGCGGGTGTACGGCGTCCCGCTGCCGCTGCTGGAGGACTTCTCCCACGCCACGCTGAACAACATGCGGGAGGCCCGCCGTTTGTTTTGGGAAAAGACGGTGGTGCCGGAGCTGGTGATGCTTCAGGGCGTGCTGAACGACGCGCTGCTTCCGCGCCTCGGCCCCGCCGCGCGGGACGTCACCGTGGCCTTCGACCTCGGCGCCATCGAGCCGCTGAGCGAGAGCGAGGCGGAGCGCACGCAGCGCCAGGTGGAGCTGGTGCGGACGGGCATCCTCACGGTCAACGAGGCGCGGCGGGAGCGCGGGCTGCCGGACGTGCCGTGGGGGAACGAGCGGCCGTCGCCGTAGGCCCGATGGGCGAAGCAACCATTGCCAGACGGCGCGAGCCGTTGTTTCGATTGCTCCTTCCGAGGAGCGAGGGTGTATCGATAGGATTACCATGGTGACGAAAAGCGCAATGCAAACGGGTCATCAGGCCGATTGTAGGGCAATGAGGCCTGGCATTGCACAATTTCGCTGCCCAAGGGCCATCGCCGGCTTCAACGTGCCGGCTACGTGCGCCACCAATGGAGATTCGGTGGATTGAGCAAAGCCCACTTGGGAGCAGTTGGTTAATCTGCCGTTGCGCTGGCCGGGCCGGTGGCGGCGCTCCCACAAACAACGCCTCACGGAGGGAATGTTATGAAGCGAATGAAGACAAAGTTGGTAGCCCTTCTTGCCGGAGTGGGCCTCATGGCCGCCATGCTGATCGGTCCCGCATTCGCGAATGGCGGCAACAACGGGTTCCCGAGTCCGACGGATCCGAACTGCCATGGGAAGATCATTTCGTACATTGCCCAACATGGCGGGCTTGGAAACGTCGCCCCGGGGCACGTGCAGGACCTCCAACAGTTCGTGAAGTACTACTGCAACCTTGACAAGTAGAGCTAGCCCTTGGGGTATCGCTCCTGACCAACAGGGGCCCGCCGGTCCGGCTGCCGGCGGGCCCTTCTTGCGTGCAAGTCTCATCCTAACGCGCCCCCCTGGTTGGTCGCGTCCCATGCCGGGGCCTGTGCTCTGAGGCCCGCCCCTGTCGATCCGCCCCCAGCGGACATGGCCCGACGGGCTATCGGCTGGGCCGGACGGCCATTTCCCAATTTGTCAAGCAGCTCATAGTTCAACGGCGTGGGCGTTTCGACTGCTGCTTCATTCCTAAGATAGTGGGCGTCCACGTTAGGCACGGCTTAAGAACTCGCAATGTCAAGCCGAATCCTCATTGCGTTTTCCCTAGTTTCCTGTTCTTTGATGACGTTCGTTATTTTGTGAGGAGTGTTTGGTGAAAAACGGCGACTAGGTGCGCCGCCAGTCAGAATTCAGCGGCATGAGCAAGGCCCGCTGGTTGGGCGGACGCTTAGCCTGCCGGTGCGCTGCTCGGGACTGGTGTCGCCTGGGGCCTGCCCCCAGCCCAGGCAAGTGGCAAAACCTTCAGTCAACTAACCAGAGGAGAGGAACGACGATGACACTCGCACAGTACCGTGTCCGCCTGCTCATGCTCGCGCTGGCCGTCGCCGCATTGTTGCTGGCGGCATCCATGGCGTTCGCACCCCACGCCCACGCTCAGAGCTGCATGGGCGGGTTCTCGTCCAGCGTGAGCGGCCAAGACCGCGCTGATGCCAACCATGAGCTGAAGCTGGAGGCGCCGGGCGTACCGCCCGGACAGGTGAAGAGCGATTTCGCCCAACAACAGGTACCGAACTGCCCCTAGTCAGTCTAAGTTCGGTCCTGGAAGAGGACTGCCGCAGCGACCCGGGCGGTCCTCTTCGTTTATCCGGCCGGAGTGGCGGCACCGGCCCATAACAAGCGGCAGTGCCCAGGAGACATGCTTCGGTGGCGGGGCCGGCGATGCTTATCTCGTCCTGGAAGTTTCACACGACCGTGCCCTCGCCCTAGATCGCCCAACCGCTCCCCAGCGCGCCCCATTCCCGGACCCGCTCCCCAAGGGAAACCCCTTCTCCATCCACCCTCGAGCGGACGTGGCCGAATAGCCCAGCGGTCCGCCTCTCCACTCGCGAAGCAATGTACAGTCCAACGGCATGAGTGTTTCAACTGCCTCAATGGGACTAAGAGGGCAGACGTCCACGCCAGGCGCAGCGGAAAAACTCGCAATGTCAATAGGAATCATGGCTGCCTTTGCCTTAGTTTCCTATTATTTGATGACTTCCGTTACTTTGCGAGTTTTGTTAGGTGCAAAACAGCGAGTAGGTGCGCCGCCAGCCGAAATTCGGTGGCATGAGCAAGGCCCGACCGCACGTGAATCTCTACGCTGCCCCTGCGCTCGCTGGGCCGGAGGCGGGGCAGAACCAAATCACTCCTTAGGGGGAGAAAACCACATGAAGCGAATGAAGACCAAGCTGGTGGCCCTTCTGTTCGGGGTAGGTCTGATGACCGCGGTGCTCTCGGGCTCCGCTTTCGCGGCGTCCTCGAACCACACGCAACCCGGCACGCCCGGCACGCCCGGTTGCGCAGGCCAGACGACGGCGTTCATCGCGCAGCTGGCGCAGAACCAAGGCGCTCCAATCCCGCCGGGCTTGGGTAACTTTGCCAAGTTGGTTGGCGCAAGCCCGTCGGAGATCCACGCGCTCGTCCAGCAGTACTGCAGCACCGGCCCGTAACGACCGGCAGTAACAGAGCGACACAAGGCCCTCCGGTCCGGCTGCCGGTGGGCCTTGTCTTTTGCCCCGGAGTGATCAACGCAGCCTCTCGGAGCCAAAGGCCCGCTGTCCTTCCTGTCTCATACGCCTCCCATACGTCTGGCGATGCCGAGTAGGTGGGCCATCCATGGAAGTTCGGTGGCATGAGCAACGACCGCTGGCAGGCGAATTGCCTACGCTACCCGCTGCGCCCGCTGGGCCGGCAGCGGGGCACCACGAAATCAACCTTGGGGGAGAAGACCCAAATGAAGCGCATGAAAACCAAACTGATCGCCATCATCGCCGGAGTGGGTCTCATGGTCGCTACGCTGACAGGCCCCGCATTCGCGAGTGTCCAGGGCCCGCCGCCACCCCCGCCGCCGAACTGCCACGGGAAGACCATTTCCGAGATCGCCCATCAAGGAGGCCTTGGGAATGT
>JBJKQC010000183.1:0-4110 GCA_046705745.1 Dehalococcoidia bacterium | reverse complement strand
GCACTGGGCATCGTAGAAGCGCTGAGTCCACGGAACGCGTTTCCACGCTCCCTCGCTCCAGGACGTTTGGACCCAATGGACCTCGCCCATCCGCCCGCTGAGACGATCAGGGTGCAACAGATCCTTGTAATCGTCCATGGTCCTGAGCGGCGTTTGGCTTCGAAATTCCTCGACGGAAGTCACGCCATGGGCGTGAGGAAGTGCTGGCAGCCAGGGGCCGTTCGCCACCAGGTCCAATTGCTCCCGCAGCAGCTTGGTCTGAATGTCCATGAAGTTCTGGACTGGGAGCTCGAAGGTGGCGCAGTACTCCCGCCATAGACGCTTTTCTTCTTGACGCAGCAGGTTCATCAGGGATTCTCCACGGGGCTGATCGGGGCCTGTCCGGTGGGCCACACCGCAGTGTGGGGTTCCCATGAGTCAGAAAAGGCCACATTGGGGACATACGGAACGTCCTGGCCATTGGCTATCTTCACCATTGCGGTGACGAGGAGTGACGCTGTTTGGTTGGCCGCGATGGCTAACTGGGGAGGAGGTACCTGTTTTTGCGCCACCTCATCGGCAATCCAGAGGTACTGCCGGAGGTACGTGGGCAGGACCGGCGCGAGCCGCAGCAGTATGTCCAAGAAAAGGGTACTTCCATCATGAGTGCCAAGCAGGTCCATCAAGGAGGGCGACTCCGGGCCGAAGATGAGGAGCACCCCTCCGAAGCCGACGTTCAGCGGGAATAACAGCGCCTTCCCCTGCATCCGGGCCGCATCGAACAGGGCCTGCAGGGCCGGTCCCGGGTCCACCATGTTCACCACGATATCGCACTGGCGGACCGCTTCGGCCGCGTCGGCTGCGGTCAGGAAAGTGGGGACGAACGTCACATCGGCTTCCGGGTTGATTTCCCGAATCAGATCGGCCGTGGCCTGTGCCTTGGACTGGCCGATATGCTCCGCGCGGAACGCCTGGCGGTTGAGGTTGCTCGCCTCTACTTGATCGCCGTCGTAGAGGAGAAACCTGCTAAATCCCGTGCGCGCCGCCAGGACCGCCAAGTTGCTGCCCAACCCACATCCGGCTAGAAGAACGCGAACGTCGTTGATCCGGGACTGTCCTTCTGGTGAAAGAAAGCCCCAGTTGCGTTCCACCAGCTGAGCGTAGCTTGGGCCCGAGCCCTTTCGCGCCGATGCTCGTTCCAAGAGACCTTTCCTCGGTCACACCCCGCTTAATGCGGATTGGGTTTGGAGGTGTGGTATATCCCTTGCGAAGACGCCTCTTCCGCTTCCTCCCCCTGGCTGTCATAGACTTCTGCTTATCGGACTGGAGGATCGAGAGCCCGTCCTGAGCCCGCCGAAAGATGGGAGTGAAAGCAGCTCTCTGCTACAAGGTCGTCCATCCCAATAAGCAATCACTCACGGAGCGAGGTCCAATGCGCGGCGGAGGCCCTCTAGGCTGAATCTCGCTTTCGGAATGACTCCTCGAATATCCAGCTGCCTGGCGAGCTTCGCCACTACCTCCTCCGTGTGTGCCGTGACCATGACAATCTCCACGTTCGGCCGGCGCGCTTTCATACGCCTCGCGGTTTCCAGTCCATCGATGCCCGGGAGTCGAAAATCCAACAGCACTATATCCGGAGCGATGTCATCGAAATGTTCCAGAGCTTCCTCACCGCTCATGGCGGAGCCGGAAACGTAGAACCGTGGGTCCAAGGACAGCACCAACTTGACGGAGTCTTGGAAACCAGCTTCGTCTTCCACCAGCATGAAACTGATGCGGTTCTTGGTCGTGTCCATCACCGCGCTTTGCCCGCACCCAATCGCTCCCACGCTTGACATACCTCTTTACGGCCATATCGTCTCTCAGGGCGACCACGTGTCCTATGTCACCCCGGGCGAAGCGGAGTAGAGTCGAGAGTCTCTCGGAAAACCTTCCCGCCTGCAGGTGGTGAAACCCTTCTCATCGGTTTCTCCACTCCATCCCCTGTGCGCCGGGGATCCCCGTCGGGACAGCAAGGCACGGTTCCCCTGTTGTCTGTTCATGGTCAGACAGGCCGGGTCGGACAGGCTGTTAACTGTATAAATCTTTGGCAAAGGACCGGCGAATAACGGATAAAGAACTGGCATCGATCGCGCCACTGCGTTAACACGCCATCTCGTCGGGAAGCTTCAAAGCTTCCAAGAGTCTTCCTCGAAACCCCTACCTCCTCAGAGGGAAGGTCAGAGCATGCGGTGAGCTTATCGCACGGTCCAGACCGACTGCCCCGCGTGCCGCCGCTACCGGAGGGGTGAGCCGGTGCCTCGCCCCGTGCGCCCTTAACGCTTCGCCCTAGCTATGTCCGTCCCAGATGTGACCGGCCTGATGAACTTGTATCCCACGCCGTAAACATTGGCTATGTAGCGCGGACTCTCGGCGGAATCGTTGAGCTTTGCCCGCAGGTGCTGGACATGGACTTTTATCAAGCGCACATCGCTCTCGGAAGGGTCTGCGGCATTCACCACCTTGCTCGCCAGGGACTCGTAGGTGACGACCCGCATGGCATTACGGACAAGCTCGGAGAGCAAGCTCAACTCAGTCCTCGTGAGGGGCACCAACCCGCCGTCCTTGTACACTTCCGCGCCGTCGAAGTCCATCAGCAAGCTGCCAGCTTGGAGCACCGGCGTCCCCGAGTGGACCCGTCCTTGAGTACGGCGGAGGATCGCCTGGATCCGCCCCAACAGCTCGATGTGGCTGAAGGGCTTCACAATGTAATCGTCCGCACCAGCTTCCAAGAACCGCGCTATCTCCACGTCCTGGTCCCGCGCCGTCAAAATGACCACCGGCACGTCGGAGAATTTCCGCATCCACTGCAGTACCTCCAGCCCGCTCATGTCAGGTAGGCCAATATCCAGTATGACGAGGTCCGGCGTCTGCTCTTCGATGACCTTCAGCCCTGCCTCTCCAGTCCCGGCGCCCACGGTCTCAGCCTGAGGCCAGCGCAGCTTCACGCACAGAGAAACGGCATCAAAGATATCGCGACTGTCGTCTATTACAGCAAATTTCATCCAGTACTCTCAGGCCAAGAAATTGCGCGCTCTCGCCGCGAAAGCGCGTGGAGGCTTTCCATATTGGCCAGCAGGCTGTCCATAGGCTAAATTGCCTAACCGTAGTATAACGGCCTTCCTGCCTCAGAAGTAACCCGCCAGAAGTACCACGGCAATCGCATTTTCCCCCATTATTTCGGCATCACAACGGTTCGATACAACTCCAGTTGCGGAGGAAACTAGCGCCTACATAAGTGGCCAAAGAAACGGGCTGCGAGAGCGGGGGCGCCCTATTCTTCCCCCTTAACTAAGGGAAAGTCAGGATGCGGGCGAATCCACAACTATCACTGGCCCCCACTTACCCCTACATGCCGACTTGAGTACATGGCCTCCTCACACGACCATGATGCACAGTTATTCTCGCACCGCGAAAAATGAAAATACTCCTCGTGCCGCATGTCCAGGAAGTCCACATCGTCCAAGGAGTCCACGAGGCGCCTTGCCCATTTATCCGCGACGCGCGAGACCCCTTCGGCATCGCATCCCTTGGACATGGCATCCCTTGGACATGGCATCCCTTGGACATGGCATAATGAAAGCGGCTTCCTGAAGGACTGCACCGGAGTGGCAGCGGCAGCCGCAGTTTCCACCGCATCGCCTACGATTGGGATACCGCATGCTCTCTCATGCCGAACGACAGTCACTGGCCGAGCGCTTCGCTCCACTGCTTGTGCTGTGGCCCGAGATACCCGCCGTCGCAAACGCGGCGCCATCTCTTCGGGACGCTCACGTGCGGAGGCGGGCGCACAGCGCTTCCCGCGTGACTTCCGGCGCCCACGTCAACAGGGACTTCCATCCCCGGGATGTGCGCCTAATCTTGGACCATGCGCAGCCGTGGGAGCCTCGGCCCCCTCTCCCGCTGGTTCCCGTCAGCTTTACGCTCGCATACCGTGACTACGCCCGCTTTTTTTTCTGGCCCTTCGCCGGGATAGTCGTCGTCGCCCTGCTCATCGTGGCCCTCGCCCAGGGACTCTCGGGTTTGCCGCTTTGGGGTATCGAAATTGGCGCCCTCATCATCGTTGGCGCGATTTACCTCCTGAGCATCAGG
>JBJKQC010000182.1:0-4812 GCA_046705745.1 Dehalococcoidia bacterium | reverse complement strand
CCCCCGGCGTGCGCATCGTTATTATCCTTTTGATGCTGCTTGGATCGGTCAGCTTTCCTCTCTATTACCATGCCTTGCGCAATGGGCCGAAAGCATTTCTCCGCGATACCCAGGTGCGCTACCTGCTGGGCATCGCTGTTGTGGCCTCGGCCTTCTTCTTCGTGGCAGGCCCTGTGCGCATGGGTGCGGTCCTGCCCAGCGCCTTCAACGCCATTAGCGCCTCGACAAGCACGGGGTTCCAGGTGAGCGCGCCGGCCTCATGGACTCAACCCGCGTTACTCATCGCGGTGGTGGTCATGTGCATCGGCGGCTCCACAGGCTCCAGCGCCGGCGGCATCAAACTGCTCCGGGTAGCGCTCCTGGTCCGCCTCGCGGGGTGGGAAGTCCTCAGGCGCCTATTGCCTCCGGACGCCCAGGTGCCGCTCCAATACGACGGCGTGGCGATAACGGACAACGAGTTGAAAGAAATGTTCGTGTTCCTAGCTCTGTTCATGGGGATGCTTGCCTTGTCGGCCATCGCTCTCACTTTCACGGGGGCCGCCATGTCCCAAGCCCTCTTCGAGAGTGCCTCGGCGCTTGGGACCGTGGGGCTTTCCGCCGGAATCACCTCGCCTCACCTGGCGCTGTGGGCGAAAGCGTTGCTAATCGTGGACATGTGGGCAGGGAGGCTGGAAATCATCCCTCTGCTGATGCTCGTATCCCAATGGCCCTGGAAATGGGGCTGGCAAAAGAGGAGGGTCTCATGAGGGCCGTCATCGTCGGAATGGGAGACGTTGGGAAAGAGATCGCGGAGGCGCTGGCCCGCCGCAAGGACAATCAGCTTGTCCTCATCGACATGGACGAGCACCTGTGCGAGCAGTTGTCCACTTCCGTGGACGCGATGGTATTGTGCGGCGACGGGACCAACCCCCGGCTCTTGGATGAGGCCCACGTGGCCGAATCGGACGCCCTCATCGCCACCACTGGGTCCGATCCCCTCAATACCGTCATCGCCATGCTCGGGCGGCAGATGGGCGTGCAGCGCATCATGGTCAAACTGAACGACGTCTGGCTGCGCCCGGCGTGCCACCAGATCGGCGTGACGAAGGTGGTGGCGCCCAAGGTTTCCGCGGCGGCGGACATCGTTTCCGCCCTGTACGGGTTCGACCGGCTGGAGGGCTCGCTTTTCGTCCGTGGCGGGCTGCACATGGTGGACCTGCCCGCAGGCAGCGCAAAGGGGAAGAAGGCGGGAGAGCTGTCCCTTCCCAAGGGGGTGCGCCTGGCAGCCATCGTGCGCGGCGATCAGGCCCTGGTAGCGGAAGACGCCACGCGCATAGAGGAGAACGACGTCTTGCTGGCGGTCATCACCAGCGAGGACGTGATGCCGGCGCTCATCCAATCGTTGCAGGCTTAGGGCGCGGGGCGCGGATAACATGGCCTGCAAGAGTGAGAGCAGGCCATGGCCTGCCAAATCGTACAGCAGAGTCTGGCACGATATGGCGTGCTCTTGGTGGACTTACGAGTACACCGAGAACTGGTGTTACGCGCTCTCTTGTCCGAAGTACTGAATGCCGCTCACATCAGACCCCAGCGTGTTGTGGAGCCTTCGGTCAGCGGTCCAAAGCTCGAGCCCAAATACCTGGGCTGTGACTACATAGATGAAGTCATAGACTGCCTGCCCCTGCTTTCTGAGCGCCAGGTCCAAGGCCGCCTGACAAGTACCCGTGCCATCTACGGTGACGAATCCGACTTTGGAAAGCCATTCAAACGCCTGCCGAGCCTCTTCCTGGGTAATGCGGGTTTTCCGACACGCTTGGTAGAGGCCGTTGGCCACTTCCGCCCAAAAGTGCGCAGGTGCGTAAAAGACTACCTCTCCCTGCTCCCACCTATCGAGGGCTGCCGCCGCTTGGACAGAATGTTCATCCGGCAGCGCCCATCGCAGGGCAAGGCTGGCATCCACGACGACCGTTTGCATTAGTCGCCGTTCCGTCCTTCGCCTATGAGCGATTCAATGTCAGGGATGCTTCCGGTCCGCAGCCGGATTGATTCCTGCAGGTTACGGAGTCCATCCGCCACGTGTTTTCGGTTCTGAGATTCGAGTTCCTCGGCCGCTCGCTCGTACGCCTGTGCGATCATCCGCACTCCATTGGGGTCGATGTCCGCCCCGTCAGGGAGGGAGGCCAGGAAGCCCCGGACCACACGGGCAAGCAACTCTTCATTGGAAAGGTTCTGCTCGGAAGACTCTCTCTCGATTGCCACGGCTACCTGGGCACCGCGCAGGAAAAGCACCCTTACGGCATCGTCACGCGTTGTCCCCATCCGAGCCGCAAGAAAATCCAGAGCCTTGCCTTCTTCGGGCGAAAGCCGGACGGTGAAATCCTCGGTTGAATGGCCAGGTTGGACCATGCTTGCACCTTCTCTGGACCACCTCAGCTAATCAACTATACCACTGGCCTCGTAGGCTAGAGCGCTTCATCTTGCACTCTATAAGGCGGATAGCTTAGTACTTCCGCCTGCACCGGAAGACCACAAACGCGCCGCTGGCCAACGCCAGCGCCCCAACCGCGCTCCACATCATTATTGTTGGTGCAAGCGTCCAGCCGGCTGCCGCTGACTCAGCGGGCACGGGCGTTGGCGTTGCTTTTGGGGTCGGATGGACCATCGGCGTGGGAGTAGCCGGTGGGGCTGCCGTTGGCGAGGGGGCTAGTATCGTGGGCGTGAGCGTTGGGAGTGGGGTTGCATGCGCTGGAGTCGGCCCCGCCTGGGCGACGCCGACTGCGAAGAAGCTGAAGCTGGCCACGTCCGCTTCCAGGTGGGCAGGAGCGCCCGTCACGTACCGCGTCTCCAGTGTCTCCCATTCGTCTGTCGCTGAATGAAGGTGGAGCAGACGAAGCAGACCAGGGTCTCCTCCTGCCAGGCGAAGGTCGTCGTCGCTGACCGCCACCCGCAAGGTGACGGGACCCGCGAAGGGCGTTTCGACCTCGAATCCGTCGGCTAGCGTGTCGAGTCGAATGGCGCGGATAACGCTCACCTCCTCCGGCAGCACCGGCAGGGTGGACCGGGGCACGTTGCGGATGCGCACCTCGATCCCTTCAGTCAAGAATGTCCGCGCCGTCACCACCACCTCCGTTTGCCCGTCCGGTGTTTGGAGGCGCGTGTCCTCCGTGGCGGAGACTAGTGCGCTGATTTCGGACGCCGTCCCTCGTGGGACGTGGGTCGGCACGGGAATAGTGGTAGGGGTAGGTGTGGGAGCGACGGCAGTTGTCGGCGTGGGAGCGATAGCCGTCGACGGCCCCGTGGGCACGGGCCCGCCGGCGCTCGAAGCCGTTGGCGATGGGCCCGGCGCCGGCGTCGCAGACGGCCCAGGCGCGACCGTTGCCGTAGTGGTGGGCTCCGGCGCTATGGTGAACGAGACTGTCCCTGATTCATCGTCAGAGGATGACGACAGATCTGAGGTGACCGCCGTTATCACCGCCGGGGCGCTCATCGTTGTCACCACCAGGAGCGAGGCCCCGGCTATGAGTGCCGATGTCCTGAGTCCAATGCTCCCCATGTCGTTTGGCCGACCTCGGGAAAAGGCGTCTCTCAGTCAGTCGCCAAAGTAATGCCGTTGGTGTAAAAACGCCTTCGTCCGGCAGGTCCGGCGCGTTGGCACCTCGTTAGCCACGCCGCCGTTGACGGACATAGCCGGCGGCCAGGACTACTGCCATGCCCGCGAGGATTGCTCCCGCGGTCCATCCCCAGGGATTGCCGGACTGTTTTGGCTGATCGTCGAACACGACGGGCACCTGCACGCCGGCGCCGGTGGTGATGCCTTCCGCGCTCTCCGGCGCCCCGGCGCAGCTACACCAGACCTCATATTGGCCGGCGGCTGCATCTTCCGGAAGGGCGACGGTCACTTGGACCCGCCGCGACTCGTTCGGCGGCACGACGACCTCGGCCGGCTCGATCTGGAACCAGTCCCCGGGAGGCAGCGCACGCTGCCCTGATTGGTAGTCAGACAGTGCAGCCGAGACCCGCAGTGTCGTGCCACCGTTGTTGTTTACCGAATGGGTTGGCAGTGTGTACGTTTGCCCCGCCGTCAACGGCTGGTCCGCCTGGATGCGGCCTGGCGAAATGACTAGCCCGGACTGGGGGAGAGGGGAGGCCCCGGCGATCCCAAGCGTAAGCAATGTCAGGAGCGCTGTTGCCGGAAGGCCAAGCAGTAGTGAGCGAATCGTTCTGTTCATCTGCTCTCGCGAATTCCAGTCTGTTCACACGCTGGCGTGAACTATGCCGCAGCGGTCACGGTGACAGTTAACGTGAGCGTCGCGGAGCCGGCCCCTCCGTTCTGTCGTGGCCCGACCTCCACCGCCAACGTTCCGCCGTAATAGCCGAGAGGAGCCGCACTTGGCGTCTGGAGGATCGTGGTCGGTGAGCCCGAGTTGATCCCCAATGGAACAACAATGTCTTTGACGCCCCCCAACTGCGCCGCAGTGGCGGAATAGGTTAGACGGACAAGGTCAGATCCGGGTGGACTGCTGGCGGACGCCATGTAAGACCAGCCTGTCGGCAAGGACGTGCCGGTCACTTGCATCTGAATCGAATCGGTCAACGCGCCACTCGGTCCTACGACCTGAAAGAGGTAATCGCCGCTGTCTCCGGCGAACGTCTTGGAGCCGGTGGATTGAGAGGCAATCTCTTGATCGAACGTCACGCTGCTGACGTTGACCCCGTACGGCTCGGCGATGGTGAAGGTGACCGTGCCGTCGTTGCTAACCTGGGCCAAGGCCGCGGTGCCAGTTGCCCCAAACGCGGCAACCGCCACGGCTACCGCGATCCATACCGAATGCG
>JBJKQC010000181.1:0-2935 GCA_046705745.1 Dehalococcoidia bacterium | reverse complement strand
GGGTCGGCCACGGCGGCGGCGATGGCGGCGGAGGCGTCCATGTCGTCCGGCATGGTCGGCTCCTCCACCCAGGCCAGGTCGAACTCCTCCCACAGGCGGATGGCGCGGATGGCCGACGGCGCGTCGTTCCAGGCGTTGTTGGCGTCGGTCATCAGCTCGACCTCGTCGCCCACGGCGTCGCGCACGGCCTCGATGCGCTCGGCGTCCTCGCGGGCGCTGACGCGGCCGACCTTGATCTTGACGGCCGGCAGGCCCATCTCGACGTACCCGGCGCACTCGCGGGCCAGGTCGTCGTCGGTCTTGCCGGGGAGGTAGTAGCCGCCGCTGCCGTAGGCGGGCACGACATCCTGATAATGGGCGCCCAGGTACTGGTACAGGGGCAGCTCGACCGCCTTGGCGGCGGCGTCCCACAGGGCGATGTCGATGGCGCTCATGGCGCGCAGGACCGCGCCGCGCCGGCCCATGAGCAGGGCGTCGCGGTACATGGCGTCCCAGATGCCCTCCTGCTGGCGGGCGTCCTTGCCGACCACCACCGGCGCCAGGAGGTCGCGGACGGCCTGGGTGACGATGTGGCCGGCCCGGTTGCCGCAGTAGCAAAAGCCGAGGCCCTCCACGCCCTCGTCAGTGCGTACGCGCACCAGCGTGTAATGGCGATCGTTGACCGTGCGCGTGGAAAACGACGTCGGGTTCTGCAGCGGGACGACGACGCTGGTGGCGAGGACTTCCGTGACCTTCATGGGGACCTCCTAGTGCGTGGGTAGGGGCGCACAGCCTGTGCGCCCCTACGGGTGAGCAGTGAGCGGACAGGGCGCATGGTAGCGGGAAAGGAGGTAAGTGAGAAGGTGACAAGGTGAAAAGGTGAGAGGGTAGGGGCGTTCGATTGAACGCCCAGGGCGGTGGCAGGGCTCCGCCGCGTAGGGGCGATGCCGATGGCTCGCCCGGCCCTATCTTCCCCGCTTGGGGGAAGGCCAGGATGGGGGGCTTGTCCCGTTCGTCCTGTCGTAGACCCCGTGTCGCGGAGACGGACCGGCGAGCGCGGAGCAGTCGAAGCCTGTCCTGAGCACGGTCGAAGGGGACCAACGAACGCCTGCGAAGACGGACGCACGTTATGACAGACCTGCGTTGGTGGTCCGAGGGCCTCGCCGCGAACGGGCTAGGTGCGATTCAAGGACGGCGGACGCCCTGCAAAGGCGAAGGCCCCTGGATTCCGGCGAAGGCCGGAATGACGCTGGCGCCTTCCCTCTGCTCACTGCTGACCGCTTACCGCTCACTTCTCCAGCAGGGCGTACTCCAGCGAGTCGGACAGCGCCTGCCAGGAGGCCTCGATGATGTTGGTGGAGGCGCCGACGGTGCCCCAGCGGCGGGCGCCGTCCGTGGACTCCACCAGCACGCGGACGACGGCGCCGGTGCCCTCGGGGCCCTGGTCGACCACGCGGACCTTGTAGTCCGTGAGCTGGACGCCGCCGAGCTGGGGGTAGACCTCCAGCAGTCCCTTGCGGAGGGCGTTGTCCAGGGCGTTCACCGGGCCGTTGCCCTCGGCGACCGTGTGCATGACGCGGCCGTCGACGCGGACCTTGACCATGGCCTCGCAGAGCGCCTCCTCGTCGTTGGCGGTCTGGCTGGCGCGGCGGCGCTTCTCCATGACCACCATGAAGTCGACCAGCTCGAAGGGGGGACGGTAGGCGGGCAGGGTGCGCTGGACCAGGATGCGGAAGGAGCCCTCGGCGCCCTCGTACTGGAAGCCGCGGTTTTCGCGCTCCTTGATCTCCTGGAGCAGCTCGCCGAGCCGCTCCTTTGGCACCAGGGCGGAGAGGCCCTCCTCCTGGAGCTTGACGGCGATGTTGCTGCGGCCGGCCAGCTCGGAGACGACGATGTGCTTGGTGTTGCCGACCTTCTCCGGCGGGACGTGCTGGTAGCTCTCTTCCAGCTTCGCGACGGCGGAGGCGTGCAGCCCGCCCTTGTGGGTGAAGGCGCTCTCGCCCACGTAGGGCTGGTAGCGGTTGCTGGGGGTATTGGCCAGCTCCGCCACGAAGCGGTGGACCTCGGTGAGCCGGGCGAGCTGCTCGTCGGTGACGCAGTCGACGCCCAGCTTCAGTTTGAGGTTGCCGATGACCGAAAGGAGGTTGGCGTTGCCGCAGCGCTCGCCGTAGCCGTTGATGGTGCCCTGGACCTGGGTGGCGCCGGCCTGGACCGCAGCGATGCTGTTGGCCACGGCGACATCGGCGTCGTTGTGGCAGTGGATGCCTATGCCGGCGGGCACGGCCTCGGCCACCGCTCTTACAGTGGCGAAGACATCCACCGGCAGCGTGCCGCCGTTGGTGTCGCACAGCACCACGTACTCGGCGCCGGCCTCCGCCGCGGTGCGCACGACGGCCAGGGCGTAGTCCGGGTCCTCACGGTAGCCGTCGAAGAAGTGCTCGGCGTCGAAGAAGACCCGGCGCCCCTGGGAGCGGAGGTAGGCGATGGACTCGCGGACCATGGCGAGGTTGTCCTCGGTGGAGACCTCCAGCACCTTCGTGGCCTGCATGGCGGACGCCTTGCCGACCAGGGTGATCACCGGTGCGCCGGACTCCAGCAGCGCGCGGAGGTTAGCGTCGTCTTCCACGCGGGACTTGGCGTGGCGCGTGCTGCCGAAGGCGACGAGGGTGGCGTTGGCGAGGCGTAAGTCCTTGGCGCGCCTGAAGAATTCTTCATCCTTGGGATTGGAGCCGGGCCAGCCGCCCTCGATGAAGTGGACGCCCAGGCCGTCCAGGCGCTCGGCGATGCGCAGCTTGTCCTCCACGGACAGGCTGATGCCCTCCATCTGCGCCCCGTCCCGGAGCGTCGTGTCGTACAGCGTCACGTTGCTCATGTCCGTCTTCCGCGGCGTCTCTGCGCCGCCGGGCGCTGGATGCATCGCCCCAACCTTCGACCCCGGCGCCGCGATCAGCGCCCA
>JBJKQC010000180.1:0-3806 GCA_046705745.1 Dehalococcoidia bacterium | reverse complement strand
CTGTAGGTCAGACCGGGTAGATCGAGGATATTGGGCGGCTGGCTCTGGAGGCCGAATTCGGCTAAATAGTCGGACGCGGATTCCTTTTGTGCCCAGAAGAGAGGAACCAGCGTCTTGTTCGACTGCCACTCCGGGTACGCGGTGAAAATCCTGAAGTCCTGACCACAACGAGCCGTGGCGTCCAATTCTCCCCTATCGACCGCGGCAAGAATCTCTGAGGTGCCCCCGTAGCCGTACACCATTTTGATCGGCGCGCCTGCCAATTGGAGAAGTATGAATGTGTCTTCGACGCCTCCTGGCGACGTACCACCAACGGTAATCGGATGACCGAGGCTCATAACTCCAGTCCAAGACGATGCGACAGCACTGCGCACACACCCCTGCTGCGGTTTTACGGCCGCACTGGGTGTACCCAAAATGCGTACTGAATCAATGGAGAATTGTTGCGTATCGCCCAGAATCGCCTGTGCATACCACCGCGATACTGGAATCTGTCCAATGGTCAGGCCATCGGACTTAGCCTTCAAGGTGTAATTAATACCTGTCAGCCCCCCGGACCCGGGGATATTCTTAATCAGCACCGAAGGGTGGCCGGGGAGGTACTTTGTTAGGAAGGGAGCGATGACCCGCGCGGTGAGGTCATAGCCACCACCGGCGCTGAACGGTACCACGATAGTGATTGTTTTTCCCGAGAAATAGCTCGCCGCGTCGAATGATGGGGTCGGCGTACTGGTCGGTTGCGCCGCCGTCGGCGTAGTGGCTCCACTCGGGGTTTTTGCCGTCGGCTGCGCCTGTGTCGGTGTGGGCGTCACTGTTGGCGCCACGCTACTGCCGCATGCGGCCAGCCCAGCGACCGCGAGTATGCCAACGAGCCCCGTTATCAAGACCCGAGACAGTTTCCTGACTAGGATGCTCATCATTATCCCCCTTTGTGGTTGAGTCCCTCGATCACAGGCCTGTCAGAGGGGATGGGGCCTCCCTGGCAATCCATGCGCCTTCTGATTTCAGCAACGTTGGGCTTCGGCCAGCGCCCGTCCGACAGCGCCATGGCTCCCCTTTCAGAACATCTCACTGCGAGGCCACTTCACCAACCTTTTCCTCAGTCAGTTGTTGGATATACAGCGCCAGTCCGTGTGAGGATGCCGCGAAGATTACGCATTCCAGGCTGAGAGGTCAACCTGTCCAAGCCTTCGTAGCCTTTTTGAGAGTTCTTATGAGCCATGTACGACGAAGTATGGGGCATATTATTCGTGAATATATCTTCCCTTTCGCGAGCAATCATGGTGTGTAGGGGACTCCACCCAAATCGTCACGGAGGGTAACCGTAGTGAACCCGGCATCCACGTGCTGATTACCGAGATATCCTCCATGCCCCGGCGTTACGTGTAGCGCGATCACGGTACCGCCCAGAAGTACAGCTCCGACCTTGTCGCGTAGGTGGCCGACGCTCAGGTGGACGGCCAGCCATAGCCAGTACAGCAGTGGAACGGCTGCTCACGATTGCCGCTGCGGCGGCCTCCCTGTCCGCAACCTCGCCAATGACGCCGAACGCGACACTGGTCGCCCATGGCAAGCCCTCTATCAGGCGAACTGAGCCGTCTGCCGTCTCTCTGACGCTTCCGGCGACCAGCCTATTGGGGATGATTTTCTACCGATCTGCAGTGGAGCGCGCTGGGGCTGACGTACTCAACGCCCCATCTCTCGTTGACTGGTCGGCCTTGGCGGGCAAAGGCGGGGAACGGAACCCCTGGATCTGGGGTGCCAGGCTGCCAGGCCAGGCCCACCCTGGCCACCATAGCCTATCGGGAGACTTTGCACTGACCCGCTCGTGCCTGTGGCTGGCCCGGGCAGGGGCGTCATGGAAAGGCCCCTCCGGTGATGGGGCCTGGCGTTCCCAATTCACCCAGAGGGGCCTTCTTCCACAACCCTGGTTCGGACAATTTCCCAGAACGTCAGAGTCTGGGATGACTCGTGTCCGTATGGTCTTCCTGAATTATCCGAGGAAGACTACGCGTCCTCCTCCTCCTCCTCGACTTCATCATCGCCTTCCAGGAAGTCCTCGTCTTCGTCTTCCCCTTCGTCCTCCTCCTCGCCCTCGATGTCCATGATGTCGTCCTCGTCTTCTTCGTCCTCGTCAATGTCCAACGCTATGGCGGAGACGCCGTCCTCTTCCGTCGCCTCGCCCGGATAGCCCGTTGCGGCCATCAAGCCCATGATTTCCTCCTCGTCTGCCACGGCCTCTTCCACGGTCGCCTTGCTAAGCTTCTCGGGCAGGCCAAGGAGCTTGCGACCTTCCTCCGAAACATCGAGCCGCGCCGGGATGAGGCGCCCGATGATGACATTCTCCTTAAGGCCTCTGAGGTAATCGACCTCGCCGAGGATGGCTGCTTCGGTAAGCACCCTGGCAGTCTCCTGGAAGGATGCCTTGGCCAGGAAGCTCTCGGTGTTCAGTGACGCGCGGGTCACGCCAAGTATCTCCGGCTTGCTGGTCGCGGGCTCGCCGCCCTCGGCCATGACCTTGGCGTTGAGTTCTTGGAACTGGAGACGGTCGATGAGCTGATTGGGCAGCATGTCCGTGTCGCCAGTGCTGTCCACCCGCACCCAGCGCAGCATTTGCCGGATGATGGTCTCGATGTGCTTGTCGTTGATGGACACGCCCTGGTTCCGGTAAACGGTCTGCACCTGCTCCACGAGGTACCGCTGCGTGGCTTCCATGCCTTCGATACGCAGGATGTCGTGTGGGTCCTTCACGCCGTTAGTCAGCTTTTGGCCCGCATAGACCGCGTCGCCCGTGCGCACGAGCCGCTGGTCCGTCGCATCCACCACGTGGTCACGAACGTCCACTTCGGCGCTGTCGATCTCGACGCCACCGTCGCTGACTCGGACGTGACCGGACACGCGCGCCAGCATATTGGCGAGTTCCGGCGCGTTCCCGTCAGTGTCCGCCGGCGCCTCTGTCGCAGGAACGGCAATAGTCTCCCCTGCGTTCACCTGTGCGCCATCCTGGACAGCGGGCCTGTAGCCTTCTGGCAAGGAGTACCGGTCGGTGAACGGCACGCGGTTGATGATCCGGATGACGGGTGCCGCCGAAACCGGCGCCACCGTCACGTTCGGAGAGTCCTCCGGGGCCTCGTATTCCCCCACAAGCTGGCCGCCCTCGAAGACGAGCACCTCGCCGTCGATTTCGGCCAGCCGCGCCTTCCCTTTCGGCGAGCGGGCCTCGAACAACTCCTCCACCCGGGGCAAACCAGAGGTAATGTCCTTACCCGCGACGCCGCCCGTGTGGAAGGTGCGCATGGTGAGCTGAGTGCCGGGCTCGCCGATGGACTGTGCGGCGATGATGCCGACTGCGTCTCCGATCAGCGCCACCTTCCCGGTGGCAGGGCTGCGGCCATAGCAGATGCGGCAAACGCCGCGCAGCGCCTCGCATGTGAGCGGGCTCCGTACGACGATTTCCTTGACGCCAGCGCCCTCGATGGCCTTGGCCACCGGCTCCTCCAACATCTCGTTGGCGTCGGCGAGGATTTCGCCCGTCTCCGGGTGAGCGACCGCCTGGGCCAGCACGCGTCCCACGATCCGCTCGCCCAGGTTCGCGATCATGATGTCCTCTTCGGAGGGGTCCGCGTGGATCACGACGCCTCTGTCCGTCCCGCAATCTTCCTCTAGGACAATGACCTCTTGTGCGACGTCGATCAGGCGCCGCGTGAGGTAGCCGGAGTCCGCCGTGCGCAGAGCCGTGTCAGCCAGGCCTTTGCGCGCGCCGTGCGTGGAGATGAAGTACTCCAGCACCGTGAGCCCCTCACGGA
>JBJKQC010000179.1:0-2529 GCA_046705745.1 Dehalococcoidia bacterium | reverse complement strand
ACCGGCCAAGGCGGGGTAGGCCCGCGTCCTCCCCGAGTCCCCTTCCCGCCGTCGGTGAGCAGTAAGCGGTGAGCGGGGGGAACGGCGACGGCTGAGATGGACCGAGGCCTGGCCGTTCAACTTTTTCAACTTGCGCGCGTTTTTTGTTTTCCGCTGGTCCAGTCCCATTCCAGCCACCTGGACGGGACTCCCCCCGTGGACGATTGAAAGCCCAAGCGTTTGGCGTTTTCACTTTCATGCCGTTCCGCCCAATTTCCACCACAGCAGACGAACCGGCGATGGGCGGCCGCCGCTTCGCGTTGACTGCCGGAGTGCGATTGGGGATGTGCGTATTTTACCGCAGGCAGGTGGCATCGGACGATGGGCAAATGGCAGTCTGTGGGGTGAGCAGTGAGCGGTGAGCCGAAAGGTCACCGACCGGCGTCGTGACGGGGCAAGCCACCGGGCCAGCCGAGGAGTGGGCGGTCGGCGGTGACGAGCGTTGCGCCGTGCTCCATAGCGGTGGCGACGATCATGCGGTCTGCCGGGTCCTGGGGTAGTCCGTCAAGCTCCGTGGCAAGTATCCCGATATGGCCGCTAAGAGGGGCCTCGGCGATTCCGATCTCCAGCACGGACCGGCGCCACTCGGCGACTGGCCGCGTCAGGACCAACCGCTCGCGCTGTGCGAGCATGGCGACTTCCCAGAAGGTGATCGCTGAAACCAGCAGCTCTTCTTGCTTGGCGGCGTCGTCGGCGAGTCGACGGGATTCCGGTCCCAGGCGTTCGACGCCTTCCACCAGCCAGACCAGCGCGTAAGTATCCAGGAGGACGCCGCTCACGACAACGCATCCCATTGGATGTCTATCGGGGCAATGATGTCCCCTTTGATGGACACGGAGCCCTTCAGGGCGCCGAAGAGCGTCTTCGGCTTGCGTTTTACCGGCTCGAGGCGGCTGATGGGAACGCCATTCTTGGTGATGAGAATGGCTTCCCCGGTCTCGGCCACCTCGTCCATGAGCTGCAAGCACTTGGCCTTGAATTCGGAGGCCTTTACGGTGCGCATGATGTTTCCTATGACTATGGTCATGACCATAGTAGCATGACTGGTCGGCATCGCCCCTACGTACGGGTGCGCAACGCAGGGCAATCGCAAAGTCCCTTCCCCCCGATGTCGAAGACTCCGGCTTGTCGGAGGGGAAGGTTAGGATGGGGGCCATTAGGTAGGCCGCGAGCTTGGACATGTCGGCGTAAGAGAACGTCTGCATAATGGCAAACGCGCATATGGCCAAGAACGCGATTGCCCTGGCGCGCAACGGCCGTCAGCCGTTCGCCCTGTCGAAGACCCCGCATCGTAACGACGAACTGGGGAGCCTGTCGAAGGGCCGTGCGAACGGCGGCGCCCTCAGCCGAGCCTATACAACCGCAGCGCGTTCTCCCGCATGATGCGCCGCTTCGAATCGTCGGAGAGGTCGGAACGCTCCAGCATCTCGTCGATGTTGCGCGGGTAGGACGAGTCCCAGTGAGGGAAGTCGGAGGCGAAGAAGATGCGCTCGTCACCGATGACCGAGATAACGTAGGGCAGCATCTGCTCGTCGGCCTCCGTGTGGAAGTACCACTCGCCGCTCTTCACGTAGTCGCTCGGCCGGCGCTTCAGCACCGGCGACTCCACCTCGCCGCGGAGCTCCCACTTCTCGTCGATGCGCTCCAGCCAGTAGGGCACCCATCCGCAGCCGGCCTCCATCCAGGCCACGCGCAGCGACGGGAAGAGCTCGGGGATGCCGGAGAAGAGCATGCTGACGAACTGGCGGAAGAGGCCGACGGGAAAGGTGAAGGTGTTGACCTCGGAGAAGGTCGGGAAGTCGTCGGCGGCGAGCCAGCGGGCCCATGCGGAGCCGGAGTGGACGGCGAGCATCGTGTCCGTCTCCTGCGCCAGCTCGTACAGCGGGTAGTAGCGGGGCGTCCCCAGGGGCGCGTGTGGACCGCCCGCCGGCAGCATCGCGCCCACCATGCCGTACTCGTGCACGCAGCGGCGGTACTCGTCCATGGCGGCGTCCATGTCGTGCATCGGCAGCAGCGCCACGGCGTGTAAGCGGTCGCTCTTGCGGAGGAACTCCTGGTACATGAAGCGGTTGTAGGCGCGGCAGGTGGCGGTGGCGACGTCGGGCTCCTGGATGGTGGGGATGGAGAAGCCGATGTTGGTGGGGAAGAGGACCGCCTTCTCCATGCCGCCCTCGGCCATGGCCGCCAGCCACGTCTCGGCGTCGTTGGCGACGGTCCCGAGGCTCCCGCCCAAGCTCAGGTCGAAGGCGGTGAAGCTGCGCCCGCCGGCCCCGCGCCCGCGGAGCTTTGGATCGTCCGATGGCGGCGGCTGGCCTCCTCGGCTGCGGTACGGCTCCTCCACGTAGTAGCGGATCTGCTCGATGGTCTCGGTAATATGCCCGTCGGCGTCGATAATCCCAAACGGCCGTTCCATGGCGGTGCCACCTTGCCCTCCGTAATCCCTTCCCCTGAAGGGTAAGGTGAGGATGGGGGCTGCAAGCGGTTTGACAG
>JBJKQC010000178.1:0-2698 GCA_046705745.1 Dehalococcoidia bacterium | reverse complement strand
GCCGACGCCGACACCTACGCCGACTCAGCCTCCGACCGCGAGTCCCACCGCAACACCAGCCGCCACCGTTGGTCTCAGCGGCGATGCCTTCGAGCAGTCATGGCCGCAGCTCGAAGCGACGGGCGGCGTGCAGGACCTGGGCGTCAGCCAGACGGTCGAGGGGACCACCTTGACCATAGCAGAGGCCTACGCGGACAAGAACGTGGTGGTACTGGGGCTGTCTGCTGCCGGGCCCAAAGGTGAAGACCTTAGCGGTTTCTTGGACAGCGCGATTTCAGGACGCGCCTCAGCCCTTTCTCTAGCAGACGGACGGTCAATTCCTTGGTTCAGGGGCAGCTTCTACACATACTATGAAAGCGGAAGCGCCGCTACCGTGGCGTTCGACGCCTCGGGCCTGGGTCTCCCCGAGAGCGGTGAGGTAAAGCTTTCGCTATCGGTAACTTTGGATGCACCCATCAACGGCACCGTGCGCAATGTGGGTCCTTTTGACTTCGACTTCTCGCTGCCCCTGACGGCCACGACGATTCCAGCCGGGCCTGTGCTGGTGAATCAGACGGCAGATAAGGACAGCTTGGCGCTGACACTGGAGCAGGTCACCTTCTCGCCGCCGAAGAAGATTAATTTGACGATGGACATCCCGAGCGGATTTTTCGGTCACACCGGCGACAACGTCTTCATCCTCAGGACGCCCGGCGGACGGATGATTGGACAGGGCCTTTCCCGTTTCGTCCCTAGCGGGAGCAACGCCAGGACGGGCCAAGGTTCAATCACCTTTGATGGGGCCTATGAGCCAAGAGCGCGGGGAGAGTGGGGGCTGACGGTCTACCGGTTGCGTGGGCCGATGCTCGAGCCGAGTGTTGTGCCTCTCGCACAACAGGACCAGCTTGGCGGGCCGTGGGTCTTCCAATTCCAGGTGCCGTGATGGGCATACGCTCCGCCATTTTCTTGGCCTGTACATCAACGAGTAATCGTCCGTGTTTTTGGGATTCTCATCCCAAGGGAATTTGAGCCATCCGTGACTTGAGGGGTTTTCAGATGGGCAAGAAGGCACTATTGGGGTTGATTGCTACGGTTGTTGCCTGCATCGCTACGGCCGCCTGCGCATCCCCCCAATCAACTCCTGCGGCGACGCCAACAGCCACCGGGGCCAGGGTCGCTTCTTCACCGACGCCAACGGACGCGGCTACACCTGGGGAACCCCGATCTGCGGATACCCCTTCTCCAAGCCCACAGGCTACCGCTGTACCTCCAACGCCAATGGACACGCCCACACCTGTGAATTCCCGATCCTTGGAACTCAACACGACGCCTCAGCTCATTGGAAAGATCCCGGCGGGGACTGAATCTTGCCCGAAGGGGTCACCACCTGGACCAGACATCTCAGGCCCCGGGGAGTTGTACTTGACTATCTGCACGCCAGGTATGGATGTGCCCGTGACCGTGAGAATAGAGCAGACCCCGCTCCCCGGTCAGCCGGCGCTGGGGGCGGCGGAACTGACATTGTCGCAAGGGTACTGGCGCCTGCGAAATTTGGCGCTCCCGGCGGGTGCGTACCGCATTTCGGCGCACGCAGACGCGCCCGGCCTGGTCATGTTCCCTCAGTGGTATGACCTACCCTATTTATCAGTACCCAATGTATCAGAAGGAGCGACATGGCGATTCAGCGATATCCGGTTTCAACTAACGAAGCCATATGATAGGCCCTTCCACGCGCAGAATGAACGTCCCGACTTCAGCATCGGTGGCTCATTCGCCTACGTCACTCAGCCTTCGACGCCTCCGACGCTCTCCATATATCGGACACAAATCCCCGGCCTTGTCACCCAGGTACCGTCCTACATGGCAAACGACATACCGGTCGTCGCCATGCCGGTTAATACTCCGGCGCCCGCAACTGCTCCGATAGCCCGGTTTCAGGTTTCAAACGGCCCATGGGCATACATGGGAGACGGTCTCTATGCCGGGTCTTATCTGGTCGTCGCCAACGCTCAGAATGTCTATCCCAAAGCATGGCTGGTGAATCTTCCGGCATATTGGCAAATCTACCCGAGCACCGATGCCCTCGCCTTCGCCGTGGACGCAAATTATTAGTTCCGCCAGTGGATTCGCTGGAGCTTTTCGCGCGGCGGCGTCTTAGTTTGGTGAAAACGTGTTGGTTGCCGGCCGAAGATGGCTTCCACGCGACGCTTCCTTCGGCGTGGCAATCGATGGGAAGGAGCTTAAATGATGTATTTTCGTTTTACTTCCATAATCCTACTCGCCGCCCTGGCATCTGCCTGCACCGCTATGGCCGCTTGCGCATCCCCGCAATCAACCCCTGCCGCGACGCCAACCGCCACCGGAGCCACGGCCGCTTCCACTCCGACGCCTTCGGCATCAGGCGCATGGAACGAAATAGTGCAAAAGGCCAAGCAGGAAGGCAGCGTGACTATTTACGGAACGGGGCTCTTGCAGGGCGCCGTGGAAACCCCGATACAGCAAGAATTCCAGCGAGCATACGGAATCAAGGTCAATGATGTAGCGGGAGATGGCAGCACCGCGTTTCGATTCGTTCAGGCGGAGATGAACGCAGGCGGCCCCAGCGCCGACCTCGTTTTTCTGGCTCCCCCGTGGCCGGTCAATTTCGAGCAGGCCGGGTTCTACCAGTCTCTTGCTGGAAAACCGTTGCCGGTGTTCAACGAGCCGTCCAGCACTTGGT
>JBJKQC010000177.1:0-5414 GCA_046705745.1 Dehalococcoidia bacterium | reverse complement strand
GCCAGGACATCGCGCTCGGACAGGATGAGCAGGTCCTCGCCGTCGTCGTTGAATTCGGTCCCGGCGAACTTGGAATAGATCACCGTGTCCCCGACCGCTATGTCCATGGCGAGGCGCTTTCCGTCGTCGGTCACGCGGCCCGGGCCCACCGCCAAGACCTTGCCCTCTTGGGGCCGCTCCTTGGCGCTGTCAGGAACGAACAGCCCGCTCTTGGTCTGGGTCTCTTGCTCATTCGGCTTCACTACGATTCGGTCACCCAACGGTTGCAGCGTCTTTACCACGGTCTTTCCTCCTCGCTTCTGCGCTCTGCGCAAGCTATTAGCAAATGCTGGTATCCGACTGTTAGCAATCTCACGCCGGGACTGCTAACCAATCGCAGATGGTAAAAAGCCTTCCTCCGCCTGTCAAGGGGTGATTTGCAATCATGCCGGGTCTCTAGTCCTTACCTTAGAAACTAACGTAGGTCGGTACGCCCGTCGGGGCGAGCCGCCGGCTCGCTCGGGCCGGGGGGGGGTGCCCCCGTTCATCCTGCCGAAGACCCCGCGTCGCGGAGACGAACCGGGGAGCGCAAAGCAGTCGAAGAGCCCGCCCTGAGCTCTGACAGGAGTCGCGAGTCCTACTCGGACCTGTCGAAGGGACGAACGAGCGATGACAGACGCCGCGCTTTGCCGTCGCACACCCGCCCTCATTTCCTTCCCTTTCTGATGCTCCGGCGCTTCGGAGGCCAGATAAATTGTCTAAAATCCAGTGTCGTGGCAAAACAGAACGTAAGTGCGTTCTTCGATTCCCCGCCCAATCGACACTTTCTCCCAGTCCACGCCTTCACCATCTGAAAACGCTTTCTGAAAAACGGCCCGGGAAGCGTCCTATTCGCGACACCTTCGTGTTGGCCCCAACGCCTCAACCCATTCTCAGGAGGCCATGGTGCGGCGCGAGAGTGCCTCATGTAGACGTAGGGGGCCGCAGCGCAGCTAAAATGGTCAAATGGACGGGGGCCTTAGAGTCTGTCACCGGCGGGCGGCTGGCGCTCAACTTTGATGAAAGCGGCACGTGGAGAAAGGCATGGCTTCTAGCCCGATCTCTATTGAACGCCGGAAAGGCGTCGGCCTTGTTTCGGTCGACAGCCTTTCTGCGCTTGACGTGCTTGCTCAACCGCTGGCGGATGCTTTGCACGAGTTGAGCGAAGACGAGGCCGTCCGCGCTATCCTCCTTCATGCGCCCCAGGGCATCACACCGACCGTTTCGGCGTCTGGCAAATCCGCGGTGACTGTGATGAACGGCGATAGCTGCACGACACCCGCCGGTCTGGTGGCAAGCATCCGCAAGGCGACTATCGCCTTCATCGAAGGAGACTGCTTGGACGAAGCCTTCGAGTTGGCGCTGGCCTGTGACATCCGCATCGCAGGGCCGCAGGCCCTGTTTGGGTTGGGCCACGTGCGACGGGGCGCCTTGCCTCAAGGCGGCGGCACACAGCGGCTGACGCGCCTGGTTGGCCGTGCCCATGCCTTGAGGATGCTGCTGACCGGGGACTCCTTAGACGCGGAGGAAGCCTTGCGCATCGGGCTGGCCCAGCGGGTTGGGACGCTGGAGGAAGCGATTGCTCTCGCAGAGCGGATCGCGTCCGCGGCGCCTATCGCCGTTGAGTACGCGAAAGAAGCCGTGGTCCAGGGCGTGGATTTGGCTCTTGCCCAAGGCCTGCGGTTGGAGGCGGATCTCAGCTTTCTCTTGCAGTCTACGTCCGACCGTGGCGAGGGACTCCGCAGCTTCCGCGAACGGACTCCGTCTAGGTACGAGGGCCGATGAGACCTGCCGTTGCCTACCAGAAGCAGGACCATGTCGGCGTTCTGACGCTCGACCGGCCGACGGTCATTAATGCCTTCAACCTGAGAATGCGCGATGACCTCTTCGAGGCGCTGACGGCGGTGCGCGACGACCCAGATGTCCGGGGCGTGCTGGTGCGTGGTGCCGGTGACCGAGGGTTTTGCGCCGGCGCCGATCTCACCGAGTTTGGCACAGCGCCGTCTCAGACCATCGCGCGGCGCGTCCGCTGGGAGCGCGACCTTTGGGGTCTCATGCTGAGCATCCCGAAGCCGATGGTCGCGGCCATCCATGGCTACTGCCTCGGTTCCGGTGTCGAGATCGCGTGCTTGTGCGACCTGCGCGTCGCATCTGACGACGCGGTCTTTGGCATGCCTGAGACGGGGCTGGGGCTCATCCCTGCGGCTGGCGGCACACAGCTACTGCCGCGCATTCTCGGGCAGGGCAGGGCGCTCGACCTGCTGCTCTCGGGGCGGCGCTTCAGCACTCAAGAAGCCCTGAGCTTTGGCCTCGTGTCCCACGTAGTCACCTACGAGGACTTGGAGCAAGGGTCCATGGGGCTGCTGCGGCATGTACTGGAAGCGCCGCAACAGGCTCTGGAAGCGGCGAAGCGCGCCATTCATGAAGGCGCTGACCTGCCCCTGGCGGCGGCGCTGGCCCTAGAGCGGCGGCTGGCGGCAGGGCTGCTGTACCATTAGGTAGGTAGTTGCAGTTCACCTCAGGCTGGTTTCCTGCCCAACCCAGGAGAAACGAACGTTGCACACCCACGACCTGCTTACCATAGCCAGCGCCATCGTCCCGGACCGCACGGCAACGGTCTTCGACGGCGTCCGACAGACCTATGCCGAGCTGGCCTTGCGGGCCAACCGTTTGGCGAATGCCTTGGCTTCAGCCGGAGTCCGACCCGGTGACCGGATCGCCGTGATCGACGTGAACACGCCCCAGCACTTGGAGGTCTACTTCGCGGCGGCCCGCCTGGACGCCATCTACGTGCCGCTGAATTTCCGGTGGCGTGACGAGGAGATTGGATTCCCCTTGGAGCATGCGTCGCCGAAGGTAGTGGTGGCCGGCGAGCGCTATGTTCCCCTGGTGGATGAGTTCCGCCATCGTGCCGCTGGTGCATCGTTCGTCGCGGTCGGAGGGAATGCCGCTCCCGGCTGGACTGTCTATGACGATCTGTTGGCAGCCGGTGAAGAAGATGAGCTGCGTTTTCCAGCAGGTGACCCCGACGATACGGCTGTCCTGCTGTTTACCGCTGGCACCACCGGCCGCCCAAAGGCCGTCATGCTCAGCCACTCCGGTTTCACGTCCTATATGCTGAGCAGTGTTGAGCCGCCCGACCCGGAGACGGAAGAGAAGACGCTGGTGACCCTGCCCATGTACCACGTCGCGGGGCTCCAGGCTGCGTTGGCCTCCGTCTACGGCGGGCGCAGCATGGTCATTCAACGCCAGTTCGACCCCTGTGAATGGATGGATCTAGTAGAAAAGGAACAGGTCTCGCGGGCACTCATCGTGCCCACCATGCTGAAACAGATCCTGGACCATCCGGAGTTCGGCAAGCACGATCTTGGGAGCCTCCGAGTGATCACCTACGGAGGCGCTCCCATGCCGCCGCCCGTCATCCAACGCGCCATTCCCGCCTTTTCTGGCGTGCAGTTCATCAACGCCTTTGGGCAGACGGAGACCGGCTCAACCATTGCCATGGTCCCCCCCGAGGACCACTTCTTGGAGGGACCGCCCGAGGTGGTGGAAAAGCGCCGCAAGCACCTGACCAGTATCGGCAAGCCGCTTCCGGACGTAGAGGTGCGCGTGGTGGACGAGGACGCCAACGATGTGCCCATGGGCGAGACCGGTGAGATTGTCGCGCGTGGGCCTCGGCTGATGCGCGGCTACTGGGGCCAACAAGATGCAACGTCCGCCGCTATTCGAGACGGCTGGCTGTACACCGGCGATTTGGGGTACATGGATAAGGACGGCTACATCTACCTTCAGGGCCGCGCCAAGGACTTCATCAAGCGGGGCGGCGAGATGGTGGCGCCTGAAGAGGTGGAGAACGTCATCCACGCCTGTCCGGGCATCGCCGAATGCGCGGTTATCGGTCTTCCAGACGAGACATGGGGCGAGTGCGTTGTGGCCGTGGTGGTGAGAGAGCAGGGCGCGCAGGTTACGGAGGAGGCGGTGCTGGAAGCTTGCCGGGAGCAGCTTGCCCGCTTCAAGCGCCCGGAGCGGGTCCTGTTTCTGGACACCTTGCCCCGCAACTCCCTCGGCAAGGTCCTGAAGCGGGAGTTGCGAGACTTGTTCGCCGATCACTAGGCAGGAAACAACAAAGGCGCATGACGCGCGTTTTTCTAAAGCCAGCCTTTGCCGTTGTCCGGCATGCTACGCGGCAACCGTGTCTCTCTCGGGCTCAGGCTTGGGGACGGTTTCTTCCGTTGTAATCGTAGGTCGGAAAATCGTCTCGTCCCACTCCATTCCGCCGCGCTTCCACTCATAGACCCACCCTGCCACCATGATAGCGATGAAGGTCAGGACGGCGCCAAAAGCGGACCAGCCCAAGACGCCGACTTGTGTTGCCCATGGAAACAAGAACACCACTTCCACGTCAAAGAGCAGAAAAAGCAACGCGAATCGATAGAAGCGGACGTTAAACCGTTCCCACCGGCCTGGAGTGGTCGTCTCCATCCCACATTCGTACAAGTCATACTTGATGGGATTCGGCCTCGTCGGCCGTGCGGCGAACTTTGACCCCATGTAAGAGATCATCAGGACGCTGGTAGGTACTATGACTGCCACAACGCCCAGAATGAAGACGAGCCCGTATTGTCGGAGGTAATCTGACATATCACTGGATTATAGTCGTGAATTCCATCACACACATCCTAGGCGTCTGGTCGTGGCCCGTCAAGGAAGCCAGCGCTCACTCGCGTCGGCGTCGGGATTACTCGTAACTGCGCCTTGCGAGACCCTTACACCCCTGCTAGACTGACCATCTGCGTGTTTCGCGCGCGATGCCGGTACTTTCCAAGCCGGTACTTTCCTAAAGGGGGGCTGCTTGATTGGAAGCACTGGGTCGACATGTCCTGCTAGAGTTGCGTTGTTGCAACCGCGACAAGCTTAACGACCTGCCGTTCCTTCGCGCTACGATGCTGAATGCGGCGGAAGAGACGGGCGCGACGATCATCGGCGAGATATTTCACCAGTTCAGCCCGCAGGGGGTGACGGGGGTGGTTGCCATTGCCGAGTCGCACCTGTGCATTCACACATGGCCGGAGTACGGGTATGCCGCGGTGGATATCTTCACCTGCGGCGAGTCGTTCAATCCCACCGAGGCGGCCAGTCTGATTATCGAGGAGTTGGAGTCCGAGGACCCGGAGCTCTCCCAAGTACACCGGGGGACACTCGACTTCGCCGCTTTGGTCTCGAGGGCCAGCGCTTAGAGTATGGACTTGTCCAGTCATACAACCTGGTACTTGGAGTACATCAACCAAGATCTCGTCCAAGCGGTGGGACTGCGCCAAATTGTCCATACCGGCCGCACTGCCTATCAGCATGTGCAGGTGCTGGAAACCGAGCGATTCGGCCGAAGCCTCGTGCTG
>JBJKQC010000176.1:0-15484 GCA_046705745.1 Dehalococcoidia bacterium | reverse complement strand
GGTCCATGCGTTCTATGGCGGAGGCCACATCTACGTCACCCAGGCCGTCTCTTAGCCAACTGAGGAAGACGGTCCAGAGCGATTGCCGAAGGGGCTGCCGCACGAGCCAGTCGCGGAGCTCCGCGCGGTCCCTCGGCAGGGGAGTGTTTCCGCTCACATAAGGGACTGTGCTGTAAAACTTGGGATGGCCAGCCCGAATCGGGCGGCCAAAGTTCGTGACGGTAGCCTGGAGGAATTTCGCGAGAGGGACGGTTATGCGCTCGCCCGACTCGCCACGAAGTGCGACTGATTGCCATGAGATACCAAGGACTATCCCTTCTTCCCCGGAGTCCAGCCGGATGTGGTCTCCTTCTTGGACCGGGCGGGTGGAGCGTAAAAACGCGTAGTTAACCCAATTGCCCACGAGATCTCTGAGCGCTATGGCTGCGACGATGACGATGACAGCAAAGGCTATGGCAACCGGGGTTGTGGGAACGTCCCAAATAGCTAGCCCTATCAAAATAAAGGAGAGCCACACGAAGCCTTGCACGACGGCCCCGAATAGCCCAGCCAATTCTGGTGGAAGATGCTGCGAGTCTGACCATGACACAGCTAACGCGCGGGCGGCCCTGACCAGCACGAGGGCGAACACCAACAACGCGGCCGTCACGCCCATACGGGCCAGCGCCAGCCTGACGCTCTCGGACAGAGGCGCCCAGCGGAGGGCCGCTGAAGCCGCCAAGAGGAATACGAGCGCCCAAGATGCCCCCGCGAGCCTCCGTCTCATGCTGGGTGCGGCGTACCAATCGAACCGGACCAGCCGCAAGTCCAGGAAAAGGGCCAAGCGCCACCTCAGGAGAGCCAAGAGGATGAGCGATCCGAGAAAGATGCCGACGCTTATGACGAGCGCGGGCCAATTAGTGAGAAGCCATGGCACCTGGGGTTGCATCGCGCCTCCTTCCTCGCGCCTAATGGCGTGTGGGCTAGTGTTTCTCCTGCTTCAGCACCGCACCGATGCTGCCCTGGTCCCACAAGAGCGAAGCAGCGTCGCCATGCACTAGCTCCACCTTCATGTCTTGTCCGAGAATTTGCCGGGGCAGCTCTTCGCGAAGCTCCACCAACTCCGTTGGGTGGTCGCAGTACGGGCAGACAATCGTCTCTTCCGAAAACAGCAGGTCACATGCGCGGCACATTCTCCCGGGTTGCTCAACCACTGGGTCTAAGACCAAGGTTTCGATTCGGTGCAGACGCAGACTCTCGAGGGTGGCCGCTGGGCCCGTCACGGCACCGGCATCCTTTTCAGAGCGCGTAACGAGCACCTCGACCAGCGCACGTTCATCCCGGCGTTCCGCAGCCTGGGCCGGCTCGAGCACTCGGAGGGCCAGATCAGTATTGCTGGCGTGAGCATCCAAAGCCAAATCGCCAGCCACCCGCTGCGCCATGTCCGTGGACAGCTGCTCCTTGAACACGGCCAGTGCCTCTGGAGGACCTCCTAGAAAGAGCCGGCGAAAATGGTGTTTTCTCTGGAATTCGTCCAACTGACGAGCGGCATCCTTCAAGTGCTGTTCGGCCATCTCTTCGGCGTGCCGCTGGTAGCGGGCCGACGCCCAGCCTCCCGCCTTCTCTCGGCCCGGCACGTTGGCCTCCATGTGGATGGCGTCTATCAAGCGGCCCAAGGCAACCGCCAACAAGCGGGCTTTGTTTTTTTCTACCAGCGCCACGCCCACCGGTTCGAGCTCATCCGTGATGTCCAGCAGCGGTAGCACATGTGCACCAGCGCCTAAACGGACGTGGTCAGGGACCGCCATAGGCAACCAATAGGCGGACAGGAGATCCGCGTCTTCGGAGCTGAGCAGCATCAGGCCCGGACCTATTGGTCTGAGGCTGGAGAGCAAGGAGACCAGCCGGGTCCGCTCGCGATGCAATAGATGCCGTTGGGTTGGCTCAGGCGTTCGGTCGCCATACCTATCGAGCAAGTCGATGATACGGGCCTGCACGTTTCTGGGGATAGTCTCACCTCCCGTGTTCAGGTATACGGTGAGGAATGTTTTGGATGATGATGCAAGCGGCACAAGCGACTTGATAGCCGCTTCGGTGATTGGAGACTGGCGGTCTCCGACATCTGCTTGTTGGCGCCTCTCAGCCGGCATGCTCACTATGGTCCCTCCTGTTCCGAATGCCTGCGTTCGCTTCGTCAAGAAAAGAGTAGGGCTCCATTGTGAATCCATCGTGAGAAGCTCAGCCTTGCTTATGGAGATTACGTGATTCCATTGCCAGCCACCTCGGAGGGGTAAACGGTGAGCGGACCGCCCGGCAGGCGGCAGCCCAGGTTGGTCATGATCACAGACATCCCCGAGCTGCAACTGACCCGAAGCAAAGGCGAAGCAAACCCGAAGCAAAGGCGAAGCAAACCCGAAGCAAACCCGAAGCAAACCCGAAGCAAGCGCATCAGCGAAATCCTTTTTCGTAGGCCGTGGCCAGGCAGGCGGGTCCGGTCGCACAAAGTAGCATGGAATTATGTGAAGCATAGCGCGCCGATGGTCCGTCGGGCGGGTGCGCAGGCACGCAAAAAAGTACATGCGTACTATTTTACCACCAGGTGGCAGCTTTAGGAAAGAATATGGCGACAAGGTGACAAAGGACCAGGGCAGGGAAGGCCGGGCGAAGCACCGGCATCGCCCCTACGGTGGGCAGGGCAGGCCGATCACGCGAGGATGAGGCGGGCGCGCTGGAAGAGGACGATGGTCAGTCCAATGAGGATGGCGTCAAGGACGGCGACGGCAGCGGTGATCAGCCAGAGGACCTGGGCTTCGGTCAACGCCCAGCGGAAATGTGGGGCGAGGCTGGCGAAGGCAGCGAGGCCCCCGAACAGGACGACCAATGCGCCGATGGTGACGATCTGCTGCGCCTGACGCGCGGTGCTGGACCGCAGCGAGACGAGGACGCCGGCGGCGGCGCCGAGCCCGTTGACGGCGAGCCCAATGGCCAGCACGGCGATGAACAACCCCAGCGGGTAGAAGGCAAATGCCCCCGTTGTGGCGGCCCTGTCGGCGACGATGATGCCCAGAAGGAGGTCCAAGACCATGACCGCCATGCCGTAGATGACGCCCATTCCCATTTTGCCAATGAGCAACGACCGATCGCCGACGGGCGTGGCCAGGAGCGACTCGAGGGTGTGGCGCTCGCGCTCACCGGCAAAGGCATCGGCAATGATGGTCAGTGAGACGAATACCGGCGCCCAGACCTCCGGAAAAATGATGGTGGCTGGGAGGTCATGCCACAGTCCCTTGGCCTGAAGGGGAAGCACCACTCCAAAGACGACCAAGAGCACGGCGGGCCGCAACAGAGCAGTGCGTCCGCCCTGGAGCACGACGTCCTTGAGCTCCTTCCAAAGCACCGTGGCAATGTCGCTCATGCATGCTCCTCGCGCATCAGGGTGAGGAAGACGTCTTCCAGGCTCGACTGCCCCCGACGCACCTCCTCGATATCGCAGCCCTCGTTGACCAACGTCCGCACTATGGGCGCGACGCTGGCGCCGTCCCGGATGCGCGCCGTCATACGCCCACTGTCAATGACGACGGAGTCGACGTTGGGCAGCGCGGCGACGGATGAGCGAGCGGCATCGGTGAAGCCGGCGCCTATGATGGTGACCTCGGGCGCGCCAGTGGTGCGGCGAAGGGTGTCCGGGTTCCCGACGGCGAGTATCCTGCCCTGGCGGATGACCGCCACGGTGGCGCACAGCTTCTCAGCCTCGGCGAGGTTATGGGTGTTGAGGAAGACCGTGGCACCTTCTCCAGCCACCAATCGCTTGATGTCATCGTGCAGACCGCTGGCGGCCACAGGGTCCAGGCCGGCGGTGGGCTCATCGAGGAAGACGAGAGGCGGCCGATGGAACAGCGTGCGGGCAATGGCGAGCTTCTGCTTCATGCCGCGGCTCCACTGCTTCACCTGCTCGTTGCGACGGTCCCATAGGTCCACGTGCGTGAGCAACTCCTTGGAGCGTTCCCGGCGGTCGGCCGCGGGCATGTGGTAAAGACGGCCGTAGAACTCCAAGTTGTCGATGGCGGACATGCGCTCGTACAGGCCGGAGAATTCCAGGAGGGCGCCGGCGTGCGCACCCCCCTCATGAGCCAGCGTGCGCGTATCGAAGCCGAGGACCGTCGCACGGCCGGCATCCGGCTCCAAGAGACCGAGGAGCACGTGGATGGTCGTGGTCTTGCCGGCGCCATTGGGGCCCAGGAAGCCGAAGACGGACCCCTTCGGCACCTCCAATGACACGTCATCCAGCGCCCTCACAGGACCGAAGGAGCGGCTGACGTTTTCCATGCAGATGGCAGAATCAGGCAAAGGGGCTCCAGACAACGATCCGCAGGGAACCAGCCTGCGGTTAGCCATCCAACTGTAGGAGGGGCGTGTAGTGCTGTCAATCGAGATCAGTAAATGGCGATCAGGGGGGTGGTGAAGCTGGCCAGCGCCGGGCACAACCGGAGTCAGGACGATCCGGTGACTCGCCGCTACGACGGACAGCCCAATCCTAGAGCGCGGCTTGGAGCGCCCTTACGCACCTAGCTAGAGCGACCGTTACGTGGAGCCAGCGACGTTGGCGGGTTGTCAGGAGGATTCAAGCGCTTCGGCGACTCGCTCCAGCCGCGCCCGAGCTTCCGTGGCTACGGGCTGCAGGGCAGGGTCCGATATCACCCCGAGCATGGAGATGGGGTCAAGGATGCCTACGACGCTGCCGCCGTCCTCTTCGTAGACAACGACATTGCAGGGCAGCAGCAACCCCACGTCCAAGGCGGCGCTGAGAGCCTTATGGGCCAGGGGAGGATTGCAGGCGCCCAGAATGACGTACTCTCTGAACTCAGCCCCCAACTTTTGCCGCAGTGTGTCCTTGACGTCGATCTGCGTCAGAACGCCGAACCCTTCTGCCTTCAACGCTTCGGTCACCTGTTCAACAGCTTGCTTGTAAGGCACCGACATCCGGACCTTGTACCCGTACTCCAGCGTTTCTTTACTCATCCGTTGCCTCCTGCCTAAGAGTCTCTATTACACATGACGACGCGGTTGCGCTACGCGCCGTCCAGCTCCGCTTCTTTGCTTTGCTCAGGGGCTGGTCCAAACTCCAGCGCCGACCGGACCTCAGCAACCGTCCGGTCCACCCGGCCCCCGGCAACGCCGAGCACGAGGAGCGCGCTGCGCACCATTTCCACCCCTGCTTCCCTCTCCGGCCATACCACTACTTCCGCGCCCGCTTCATGAAGCGCTTCCACCTCCGCACGCCAACCGGCGCGCGCTACCACGCGGAGGCCTGGGTTGTACCGGCGAGCTTGCTGGACTACGACCAGCGCGGCCACAGGATCCGGGACGGTCAGCGCCAGCAATCGCGCTCGCTCAACCGCGCACATCGAAAGTACTGTTTCGTTGGCTGCATCGCCATAGACAGCCGGCCACTGCAACCGCTGGACCCTGCCGACAGCGACAGGGTCGCTGTCAACCCCGATGAAAGAGATCTGCTGATCGCTCAGCTCCTGGGCGACCAACGAGCCGACCCTGCCGAGTCCTGCAACAATAACGTGGTCATGAAGTCGAGCAGTGCTGCCCAAGACGATGTCTTCCTCCGGCCCATTCATTCGGTAAGGGCGGAACAGCAATGAGTGCCTTTCTAGGTATTTGGTGAGGGGAACGGCTCCGGCCAAGATTCCCGGCGTAGCAGCCATAGTGACTACTGCTGTGACCACGATCAACGGGAGGAAACTGGGGTTCACGACGTCAAAGGCTGCCGCAGCGCCGGCAAGTATGAAACCAAACTCACCAAGCTGGGCAACTCCGAGCCCGGCCAAAAGTGCCGTGGAGGGCAGGTAGCCAGTAGCGCGGAGAAGCCCCGTTGTTAGAAAGAGCTTGACGACGATGGCGGCAGCGATCACGAGACAGGTCAGTGCCAGGTTGTTCGCCAGGAAGCGGGGGTCGACAAGCATGCCTAGGGAGACGAAGAAGAGGGCAGCGAAGCTGTCCCGCAGAGGGATGACCTCCTGGAGCGCTTTATAGCCTGTCCAGTCGGACTCACTCACGACGAGCCCCGCACCGAAAGCACCGAGCGCCGCCGAGATTCCGATTGCCTCGGTCGCCGCGGCGGCGCCCAGGGCAATAGCCACCACTGCCACCACAAATGATTCGCGAGAGCCTCGGAGAGCAACACGCCGGAGCAGCCAGGGAATGACCTTGCTGCCTATGAGAATTCCTATCCCAAGGACTCCGGCCGCCTTCAAGGCGCTGATGCCCAGGCCTCCCAGAATGCCTGATCCTTGGCCAGACAACGCCGGCAGGACGGCCAGCATGGGCGCGGAGGCCAAGTCCTGCATGACCAGGATACCCGTCAGCACGCGCCCGTGCAGGGCGCTGGCCTGGCCTTGGTCGGTCAACGTCTTGAGGACAACCATTGTGCTGCTCATAGACAGCACCATCCCAAACACAGCGGACTGCTGGTGGCCCCAGCCCAGCCCTTGGCCCATGCCGTACCCAACGGCGATGCTGCCCACTATCTGTCCGGCACCCGCCATCACGACCCGTTTTCCGGCGCTTCCAAAGTCCTTCAGGGACACTTGGACCCCGACCGCAAACAGCAGCAGCACCACGCCGAGCTCCGCCAGGGTCTGGACCTCTGCGACGTTAGAGACCAGCCCAAACGCATGAGGGCCAATCACCACGCCCACGCTTAGGTAACCGATAAGACTGGGGAGCCGCAGCAGCCGCGCTCCAGTACCCCCCACGAAAGCGGCGAGAAAGATCACGACGATGTAGGCAAACAGGCCAGTGTGAGTAAGCACTGTCAGTAGTCAGCCAAGCGGCCGCACCCTTTTGCACTCGCCGCTGATAGTGGACGGCAGTCTACTCTCATTTTGGGGTAAGGCCCCTTCCACATGCCTTATCCTTGGACCAGCGCCAGGATGATCCAGGCGCCCCACAGGCAGATAGTAATGCCAAGGGCCGCGAGCGACACGACTAGTTGGCGGTGTGTCGCTCGTTCGGCGCGAGCCATGCTCCCCTCGGTCAACAAACGCTCCACGAGCCCTTCCAGGTGTTCCACTCGGAGAGTGAGGGCCTTGACCACCGACACCTCGACCACTCCGGGCATGGAATTGAGTAGAAGATCTAACCGTTCACGCTGGGTCTGAAACGTGCCGGTCAGGTCCTCCCATTCTTTCTGGATAGCCTCCACCTGAGACTTGAGCCCTTCGAAGGATTCCAGGTCGGGGCCCTTGCGCCAGCCCTGCCACTCCTTGATGTCGCGCTCAATCTCACTGACAGCAACGCCCAGGGCGTCGACCCGTTCTTGCAGGCTCGAGCTGGTCATGGCGTCCAGCAAGGCCTCGCTCAGCTCCTTAACGCCTTGTCGTAACGTTGGAGCGGCGGGATCGATCGCCCTAGCCACAGCCTGACCGTCGCGATTGCTGATTGTGAACTCCTCTTCCTTCACCACATTTTCTCGGGCAGGCGTAGTCATGGCAGCGCTCCTGTTTGATTTGGAAGCCAGGCCCATGGGCAGCGGACCCAACTGATGAGGATGCATGCCCAAGAGGTCATAGCCGGCGGGACAGTTGCATCGGCTGGTTCGCAACCCTTGAGCACGCGGAGACACTATCCCTGAGGGCAGTCCTCTAGTCTGTCCCACGATGCCAAGTTTACAGAGAAGCTGTGAACCTGATGTGAACCTGCTATGTAACGCCGTGGCGGGTGCGTGAAGAAGGGCGCAGGCCAAATGGGACACCTTAGCCTCAAGCCCGCATCCATAGTCGGGCTGAGAGAGGCCGCGACGCGGAGCCTTCGACCATCGTCGCCATGTGGTCTTTACGGTAGGAGCGCTGCTTCAGTGAATCACCTGAAGAACTCGCTTCTGGGGCATGATTTCTACTGGGTAGCACCTTGGCGCTCTTGCAGCAGTTGCTGCAGAAGGGCGATCTGTTCCCGTTGCATGTTGATTAACTCCAACCACTGTTGCTCTCTCAGCGTATCGATCTTCTCGTGTAGCTGGATGATTTCGAGCTCGGCTTTCAGGTTAACCTCGTAATCGTTGTCGGCCTTCAAGCGGTCTTTGGTAGCCTGTCGATTCTGGGACATCATGATGACTGGCGCTTGGATCGCCGCGAGCATAGACAAGAACAGGTTCAGGAGAATGTACGGGTATGGGTCGAAGCTGTCGTGATAGCGCACAAGAACCACGGAGTTGAGCGCCACCCAAAGAACCAGCAGCCCTGCGAAAATGCCAATGAACTTCCAAGACCCTCCGAAGGCCGCTACTTTGTCGGCAACACGTTCGCCTAGGGTGGCCTGTGCTTGGAACGCTTCATTTGCGTTGCGGCTACTGAGGCGGAAGGTACGACCCATACTTCGAATCACCTCTCGTTCTTTAGAGGTGAGATTCCAGTAACCCTTCGCCAGTAATTGGCGAACTGACTCTGACCTTGGCCCTGGCTTCGTTTTGTCACGCAGGCTCTCTGCCATTCTCGTCCCCCTTTGTGTCATAACCGGCGCACGGCCGTGGCCCTTGCTGACGCCCTGCAGCCGATATTATCGTCTGTCTCACGACCGGCGGCGTAGTATAAGCCCCGACAGTGAAGGCAATCATTGGCCAAGGAGCCCCGGGCCGCATCTGCTGTTTCAGGGTGCCTAGTAAGTGAAGTAGTGCACCTGCTTCGGCAACTTGCGCTTACAAAGTCGAGGTGAGCATTGCACACAAGACCGTTCGGAAAGCTCGGTAGGGTTAGCGCGCTGACGTTGGGAGGAGGGGGCCTCGGCCAGTTGTGGGGGCCTACCACTCGCGAGGAATGCGTGGCGACGGCGCGCGAGGCAGCGGAGTCCGGGATCACGCTGCTGGACATGGCGCCGTCCTATGGGGACGGAGAGGCGGAAATGGTCATTGGCGAGGCGTTCGGTGGGACGCTGCCTGGAGGCGTCCGAGTGACGACCAAGTGCCGGGTAGGGAACACGCCGGACAGGGCTATCCACCCACTGTTGGAGAAGAGCCTAACGGACAGCCTGCGGCGCATGAAACTGGAAAGGGTGGACATCTTTTTCCTCCACAATCAGGTCACCGGCGATGACCAGCCGGAGGACGAGCGTGGCACGCGCCGCTCCGTAGTGGAGGAAGCGGTCATTCCGGCCTTCGAGCGGCTCATGGCCAGCGGCCTCATCGGCGCGTGGGGCTTGACCGGTATCGGCGTCCCGCGGGTGCTTATCTCCATGCTAGAAGGCGGCGTCCGCCCCGACTTCATCCAGGTCATCGCTAACCTCCTGGACTCGCCCGGGGGGCTGAAGCGGTTCGAAGAGCCTGCGATGCCCCGGGAGATCATGGCTGCGGCGCAGCGCGCCGACGTGCCCATCATGGGCATTCGCGCAGTGCAGGCCGGCGCCCTCACCACGGCACTCGACCGTCCAAAGCCTGACGAACATCCAGAAATGGCCGACTACCGCCGCGCCGCGCCCTTCCGTGCGATTGCCGCCGAGGTGGGAAAATCCCCGGCGTTACTGGCGCACCAGTACGCGCTCTCCATGGAGGGACCGGCGACCGTGGTGTTAGGCGTCAAGAACCGCGAGGAACTGCGCGAGTGCGTCGCCGCAGAAGCGGCTGGGCCAATGGACCCCAAGCTCATGCTTCGGATCGAGCTAGCCATAGGACGGGGAGGGTAGGGGTCCTATTAATCAACGAGGGCCTGGCCTTGCCGTGCTGTCCAGAGTGCCGTCGGTCTCATGGCGGCCGCACCAAGGGTCACGTTGACAACGTTGACGCCGCGTGCGATTCTCGTCATATGTGCGGAGCCGGCCTTCGCCCAGTATGCCAACCGAGGGTTGTTCTCTCAAGGAGGTCCCTGTAGATGCTGACTAAAGAAGAAAATGAACTATTAACGAGGGTGGGTCCGGGGACGCCAGGAGGTGAGTTGCTACGACGCTATTGGCACCCCATTTCCGCCGCCAAGGAGCTCACCGACGAGCAGCCGACCAAGTTTGTCCGTGTTCTGGGAGAGGACCTGGTCCTGTTCAGGGACAAGACGGGACGGATCGGCCTGCTGGCGGACCACTGTTCACACAGGGGCGCATCGCTGTTGTATGGCCGTGTGGAGGAGCGGGGCATCTCCTGTGCCTACCACGGCTGGCTCTATGACTGCGAGGGCAACATCCTGGAGACGCCACCGGAGCGCAACGACGCCATCATGAAGTCGGTAAAGCAGAAGGCGTATCCGGTACAGGAGTACATCGGCCTCATCTGGGCGTACATGGGCCCACAGCCCGTGCCTCCTATGACGCACTATGACACGCTGTTCCGCAAGGATGGGCACCGGAAGATCGTCGTCCACCCAGTATTGGACTGCAACTGGTTCCAGGCCATGGAGAACTCCATGGACCCGGCGCACCTTCAGGTCCTCCACCAGGAGTATTACGGGGGAGGCAAGCGCCAGCCCGTGAACACTACGCGGGGCTTCACTGACGATGTGGAAAGCTTCGAGTTCTACCTGACCGACTACGGACTCATGAAGAAGCGCACGTACAAGAACGGTGTGGTGGACGAGCACCCGGTGCTTTTCCCGTCTATCCTGCGTCAGGGGCCGAGCACTCAATTCCGAACCCCGATTGACGACGAGCACACGATGCACATCCACGTGAATTTCTACCTCTCCGAGGACGGGAGCGAGCCGGAAGATGGGTTCAACCCGCCCGTAGAGTACAAGGAACCGTACAAGACCCCCGCGGACAAGTTGCACCCGTTCACCCGGTTCACGCTTCAGCACGTTATTCCCCAGGACCACATGGCCTGGGAGACGCAGGGGCCCATCGCCGACCGGAGCGTGGAGCACCTGAGCTACTCGGACAGGGGTGTCGTGCTGCTGCGACGAACGCTGAAAGACCAGATCGAGAAGGTCCAGCGCGGTGAAGACCCTATGGGCGTTTTCCGCGACCCCAATCACCCGATGATCGACACCAAGATTGATGAGGACGTGTGGCGGACGCAGCCATCGTTCCGCCAGCAGCTCGCCAACCAGGCCAGCCGCTAATTTCTTGGGCCTCCGCGGGAGAGGCCTATAGGATAAGTCCGATAAACAAGAGGAGGTCGGGAATAACCCCGGCCTCCTCTTGTTCTCACGAACGCACCGGGCTTTCGGTAACCTGTGGCGCCAGCAAGGGAAAGGGAATTACGGCGGCTGCCATGGCGAACCTACGACTCCGGCGGATGCTGATTCGTCCTTCGACTGCTCCGAGTTCAGGCGAACGTGAGCACGCCACCCAGGCCGGGCGAGCCAGTGACTCGACCCTATGCGAGGCTGGCAGGCCCCTTTTCCAAGGCATTTCCTGAAACCGTTTAGTCCACCATGCGACGATAGGTCTCCCAGGCCGAGCTGCTGCCGGTACGGCCGGCCTGTGGGCCCACCGCACGGAAGGTGGCGATGTCCTCGTCGGAGATGGGGCGAGGGTTGCCGAGCATGGCAGCGCGATAGTTCATCTCGGCGGCCTCGTTGAGCAGGATGGCCTCCATGGCCGCCGTCTCCACGTCTGGCCCGCAGCTCGTGATGCCATGGCCGCGCATTAAGCAGACCGTCTTATCGCCGATTGCGGCAGCCAACTCTTGGCCCAGCGTGTCGTTGGACACCAGAACACTCTTGTCATAGGTCGGCACACCGTCTAAGAGCAGGCGCAGGCTGGCAGGGTCGTAGGCGCCATAGATGGGCAAGAGCGGGCGGTTGCAGATGGTGAACAGCACCACAGTGGGCGGATGCACATGGATGACCGCGTTCACGTCGGGACGGGTCTTGTAGAGCCATGTGTGGATGAAAACCTCACGCGGCGACGCCTGCCCTTCGTCGCCATCGAGCTTCTTGCCGTCCATGTCAACGGTGATGACATCGTCTGCGGTGGTGAAGCGGACGCCGGTCTCGCTCCGGCCTCGCGCGCGGATGAGGACCCTGTCCGTGCCGGGAATGCGCGCGCTCACATGGCCCGCCGGCTCGCGGGTGCGGCCTAGCCGGGCCACAACGCGACATGCCGTGGCAATGCGGTCTTTCAGGTCAGCAACGCTGTTGGAGCTCATCGGGCCTCCTTGCTGGAGCGCTTCGCAAGATCGTGGCACATGAAGATGATGACCTTACCGCGACGACGCCGGGAACGATATTGTGTCCCTATCGCATTGTCAAAAGCGCTGCGCCATTGCGTGGCGCCCGGCGGGACCTGCTTCTTCGGCCTCAATATGCCGCCACGATATCTTCCAGTCTGTCGATCTGGTCGAGGTCGCCGACGCCTGGCTCCAGGACCATCTCGTCCACGCCTACCTGCTCGAACGCCCGTAAAGCGTCCGTGATGGCCTGCGGCGTGTGCGGAAGGGGCACTGCCATGCTCTTCGCCGCTGCGCCCCGGAACGCGTAGTAGGACCGCATGGACTCGCGGGTGCGCTCCGCTGCGTAAGTCCCCACGGCGCACGTCAGTGCTGCGACGAAGCGTGGCCGCCCCGGCCGGCCGTCGTCTTTCCACGCCTGTTCAGCCACCTGGTAGTAGCCGGCGACTTCTTGGACTTCGTTGGTAGCGCCGCTCCCGGCGCTGCCGGCGATGTACCCGTCGCCCATCCTGCCGCATCGCTCTAGGGCGGCTTGCGAGCGCCCCCCTAGGAGAATCTCAGGGCCGCCGGGACGCGCCGGCCGAGGGCCCATCGGCCCGGCGTGCTCGTTGACGGCCTGGCCCGCCCAAATGCGCCGGACCGTCCGGATCTGGTCCTCGAATCGCTTCCCCCTGCCCTTCATGGGCACGTCCACCGCAGCGAAGTCGTCCGGCCGAGAGCCGACACCCATCCCAAGGACGAACCGCCCGCCTGAGATCGAGTCGATGCTCGCCACCTGCTTGGCCAGCAAGGCGGCACTGCGAAGCGGGGCGACAAGCACCGTCGGCATGAGCCTTATCCTAGTGGTGACGGCTGCCGCGGCGGCCAGGACGATCAGGGACTCGTGGGTGCCGTACACGAGACGGTCGATAAGGGCGAGGGACGAGAAGGGGCCTTCGTCCGCGCGGATGGCCCACTCCATGATGCGCTCGCCTCGGCTGCCGGGGATGATCTTGGGGTACGCGATTCCTATTTCCACATAGTCCTCCTGATGGTGGTCGGCGCATATGCCTATCACAACTGGCTTAAAGAGTCGAGTCATGTTGGATCGTCGGACTGAGGGTAGTCCCGCCTTGTCAGGCGGACCCATTCCGGTCACAAATGGGCGGAATTTATATGGGGTAGCCAGCAGAGATCCGTGGCCGGGAAGGCGTTCCCGCGATTATTCCGCACAAAGTTACGAAGGGGAGGGCGATACGGTTGCGGGCGATTCCACGCGTGGTTCCGCAACTTGGGGTGAACGGTGAACAGTAAACAGTGAACGGTAGAGACAAATACTGGCAAGGGCGGGTCATGGTGATCAAGGTGCCCGGTGTGGGTAGCACCTTGGGAATCTTGATCCGTGGCTTCGTGGACGGGTGCAAGAGCATGAAGCCGATCAAGGTGATCAACATGCACATGAATTTTGGCCGTGCTCGGTCTCATTCCAGCCGCCTCAAGCAGAGCGAGCGGTAAGCAGTGAGCGGTCAGCGGTCAGGGCTGGCAGGCAACTGCAGCAGACCCGCAACACCAGCCGCAACACCCCGCAACAGAGCCGCAACACATGCGCAAATCAGCCGCAACACATGCATAAATCGGCCGCAACACGCGCAACAGCGAGACAGAGCCTGCTGGGCCACGGCCAGGCGCATGACAATTTAGACGCGAAACATTCCCCGAAATTTTTTCTTCCACCGCAACACACCGGGTGGTCCGCCGAGCCAGGGTCAGGGACCGGAAAAGGACATGTGTTCTATTATACCATAGATGACGACTTACGGGCACGACTGGGAGGAGGAATGCCATACCGTCACAGGGCAAGGGAAAGAAGGGCTTAGTCCGCCGCAGACTGTGGACTGGCGACCTCGAACCGGCCGGGGCTGAGCTCGCGCAGGCGCGCCAGGAGGGGCAGGGGCAACGCTACCAAGATACCGCCGAAGATGCCTACGCCCATGAGCCCGAGGCTTCCGGCGACCGCGCCGCCGGTCACGGGGAGGGCGATAGAGAAGGCAGCAGCGAGCGAATCATTTACGCCTATGGCACGCCCGCGCTCTTCGGCTCGTGAGGTATCGGCAATGGTTGCCGTGGCGGCAACGAACACGGCGGACCAGCCCACACCCACGAGGAAGATGCCCAGGGTGATGATGCCGTAGAGTTGAGTGACTGGCACCAGAAGTGCGCCTGCGCCTTCCACCGCCAGACCTGCCCACAGGAGTCGGGAGCGTCCGACTTTGTCTGCCAACCGCCCAAGGGGGATGGAGAACATGTACATCCCCAGCACGTGGAGCGTGACGGCGATGGACACGCTGGTGACGGAGTGCCCATAGTGTGTCAACACCAATGGCGTCGTGGCCATCAACATAGACATCACGCCCTGGGCAGGTGCGAAGCAGGCCGCCGCCGTAAGCCGTGGCCGAGAGCGGAGGAAGTCAGCGTAACTCATTCTGCCACGGCCCATCCGCTGCGCCGTGGCAGCGTGGCCGGGCCAGAAGAGGCCGAGGTTGGAGGCGATCTGCTTCGGGTCCGGCCGGGCGGCCACGATGATGGCCATGGACGGCACGATCAGCAGGGGCATGAAGAACCAGGGCAGGGCCAGCGCGTCTGCACCAGTCCGATTGGATATCGACGCCCCCGCGCTAATCAGAACCGGGGCGAAGATCGTTCCCACCAGGCTGCCGGTGAGCAGGTAGCCCAGCGCCTCGCCTCGCCGGCTGGCAGGGTACATGTCGGATACGGCCACGCGGAGCTGCTGCGTGGCTCCCACACCCATGCCGAAGATGAACGTTCCGAGGATGAACAACGGGAACGATGTCCATGCCATCGAGTAGGCGAGGAGAGGAGCCCCGGCCATCCCACATATAAGGCCTGCCAGCATGGCGGGCCGCCGGCCATATGCGTCCGCCAGCTTGCCGAGCGGGTAAGAGACGACGAGGCGGCTGATCTGCAGCATGCTCACCGCAATCCCGGTGAACAGGGCGGAGTCCGTGAGACGCAGCACCATGAGAGCGCCAAGAGCCACGACCATTTGCGATCCGGAGCCTTGTAGCGCTTGGGCCAATGCGAAGAAGATGGTGTTGCGCTTGACGAGAGGTGGTATGCGAGAGTTGGCGACGCCGGCGTCGGGCACTGCCTGCGACGACTCCAGTAGGCTCAATTAGAAGCTCCTAGGGCCAGGCGGAAAAGGATGCTAAGAAGTCTACATAATACTGATATGCCCGTCATCTCTCATCTACCCGAAACCCTTGCGGCGATGTCACTGGTGAGAACTATCGCTACTGAGTTTCCCGTACGGAGCTTAGGCTTGAATAGCAGATGAGAAGGGGGGGGGGGGGGGGGGGGGGGGGGGGGGGGCGGGGCGGCGGGGTGGTGTGGTGGGTTTATTTTTTGTTA
>JBJKQC010000175.1:0-7556 GCA_046705745.1 Dehalococcoidia bacterium | reverse complement strand
GTCGCCCGCTTCCCTGCTTCGCCCGCTTCCCTGCTTCGCCCGCTTCCCTTCGTCTCCCGCTTCCCTTCGTCTCCCTGACCTCCGTCATCTCCACGAACGCCCCTGCCCCTTGCTCCCTCTGCTTACTGCTCACTGCTTACTGCTTACTGCTTACTGCTCACTGCTCACCCCCTCACTCCCTGGTGTCACCCCGCCATCCACCACTTTCCTAGAATTGCCATTCGGTGTTATAATAGAACCTATGTACTTTCTCAGGTACCTCACCTCTGTCCGCTCACCACTCAGCGCGCTGCAGCGAAAATTTCGGCGCATGTTTCGCCTGAATACGCCCCTCCACCTGGCCGTGGCCAGGTGGAATCGGAACGCTGCTTCGGACTGTTGCAGGTTATTTGCGGGTCTTTTCGCACTGTTTTCGGGTTATTTTCGGGTTTGCTGCGGGTTCTTTCGGGTTTGCTGCGCATTGGAGGACATTCATGGGCCCCTTGAACACCGTCATCACCTCGCCACACCGCCATACAATCGAACAGCGGTTGGCTGCGGGCGACTCCCCCTGGCGGGTGCACGCGGAACTCGTTGAGCAGCACGGCGCCGATTCCGTGCCATCCGCCGGAGCTGTGTACCGCTTCCGTCTGCGTCTCTTCCCCAACGCCGCCCGCCGCGAGGACGACCTCGGCCTGCTCGACAAAATGGTCCGGTTGCAGGAGCGCCGCATCGCGCGCCTATGGAAGCGCGACGACGCCGACACCATGCCCCAGCTCGACGCCGCCCTCCGCACCCTCCTCGGATACCTCCGCGAGCGTCGCCGCCTCGCCGAGGCCCCGGACGCCTCCGCCGGCCTGTCCCCTGCGGCTAGCGGCGGTCAGGTCACCAGGGAGGAGCTTCAAGAAGTCCTCGACCTGCTGGAGCGCCACAGGGCCCGGTTCGAGGCCGCCCCGGAGCCGTTACCGCTCGAAGACAGCGCTCCAGGTCCGGCCGAGGGCCCTGGTATTGCTGGCACCGAGGCCGACACCTCAACCGAGGCACCCGTGGAATCCAGGCCCTACCACGCGCCACCCGCGAGGAATGACTACATGTCCCACTACATGTACAACCGCCTCAGGCAACGCGGCGCGCTTCCCCCTGCCTTCAACTTCGGTGCCTACCTCTCGCTCAAGGGGCTCACCGATACCGCCCGCCCTCCCCATCGGCAGGCCGGGCACGGAGACGTGATTGGCGGTGCAGGTCCAAACAGCCCTAGGCCCGCTCCGCCCGCTTGCCCTCCTTGAGGAAGGGCATGAGCACCATCAGCGCGGCGACAACGCCCGCGAGAACGAACAGGCCCTCCGTGAGACCACCGGTCGCGTCCCGGACGACGCCCATGAGGAAGGGGCCGCTGAAGCCACCCACCTCCGAAGCCGAGAAAAAGAGGCCGGCTGCGGAGCCCATCCGGCGCGCCCCCACCCCAGGAGTCTCCATCAGCACCAGGGTAAGGACCGGCATGAATGGGGTGCGGATGATGGACGAGGCGAGCATCATCACTATCAGTGGGGCGCCGGTGAGGAGCGCAAGCCCGACGGTGGTCGCCGCGCCGAAGGCGAACATCCCGGTCAGGGCAAACACGCAGTGACCGCGCCGCGCCAACACCGGCATGAGCAGCTGCCCGGCCACGCCGGCCATGGTGGCCGCGCTCACCCAGGCGCCCGCCTGCTCCAGGCTCATGCCCTTCTCCTGGAGCAGCGTCGGCAGCCAGTTCTGCAGGCCGTGGTTGACCATGAAGGCTGCCACGCCGAGCGCCAGCACGATCCGCACATTGCCGATGGACAAGAGCGCCCGCAACGCGGCGGCTGTCCCCTCCTGGTCGGGGGGCTGCCGGCTGGCGTTACTGTCCAGCCGCGCCTCCGGCGGAGCGTTGCGGGCCAGCAGCAGCCAGAGCACCAGCACGACGATCACGAAGCCGCCGTAGACGACGGACACGCCCCGCCACGTCCCGGTGAGCGGCAACACTATGGATGCGGCGGTGGAGAGCGCCAGGGCCATGCCGGTGATCGGGGCCGTCGCGTAAACGCCGGCCGCAACCCCTCGCTCTTCTCCCCGGAACCAGAGCGAGACAACCTTCGGCGCTCCGATGGAGATGATCGGCCCGCCTATCCCAAACAGGGCTACCGCCAGGAGCAAAGTGAGGAAGTTGACGGCGAGGCCCCGCAGCAGAAGGGACGCAAGCACCACCGACAGCCCGATGGCGATAGCCCTGCGCTCGCCCATCCGGTCCACGAGGGCTCCCAGTGGCGAGGCGGTGACTATGAAGACGAGCTGCCAGACGCCGAGGACCAAGCCCATCTGACTGTTGGTCATGTTGAGGTCGGCCAGTATCGGCCCGACCAGTGGCGCGATGGTTGTGATGGTCAGTCCGAAGCAGACGTAAGCGAGCCAGACGAGCGCAAGGATGCGCCAGCGGAAGGCTAGGGGCGCCTCGGGACGCGCGATGGATGTTGGCCGCAAGGGGGAGTTCACGGGATATGTCTACAGAGTACCGTAGCCACGGCGACGACTCCCACACGGGGCGCACGGGGCCTTTCATCGCGACCGCCGTCCAAGGGCCGAGGGATTAGCAGCAGCATACGCCATCGCCAAGAGCGGCGCTCCGAACGCAGACATTACCACTGGCCGTAAAGGCATAAACGGTTTACCCTAATAGATGCAGGTATTGACCAAGGATACGATCATGGGGAGGCGCAGCGCCCGCGGGACACGAAGAGTCCTCTGGCCTCACCGCCCCTCCACTGCCCTACCAAAGACATGTTCGACACCTTAACCGACAAGCTAACTGCGGTGTTTAACCGCCTCGGCAGTAAAGGCCGGCTCACCGAAGAGGACGTCGATCAGGCGCTCCGCGAGGTGCGGCTCGCCCTGCTCGAGGCGGATGTCAACTTCAAGGTCGCGCGCGAGTTCGTGGCGGCCGTGAGAGAAAAGGCCATCGGCGAGGGCGTCCTCCGGGGTGTCTCGCCGGGGAACATGGTCGACAAGATCGTCCATGACCAGCTAGTGGAGCTCCTTGGTGGCGGCAATCGGGCCCTGAAGCCGAAGCCAATGGCCCCGAGCGTCCTCATGCTCGTGGGCCTGCAAGGCTCCGGCAAGACCACCACCGCTGCCAAGCTGGCGTTGCACATGCGGCGGCAAAACCAGCGGGCGCTGCTCATAGCGGCGGACCTTCGCCGCCCTGCAGCCATAGACCAGCTGGAGGCGCTCGGCAGACAGCTCGACATCCCCGTGTATCGAGAAAACGCCAAGCCGGATGACGCTCCCAAGGTGGCCGCTAACGGCGTGAAACGCGCCAAGGAGTTGGGCGTCATGTGGGCCATCGTCGATACGGGCGGCCGCCTGCACATCGACGACGAGCTCATGGGTGAGCTAACCGGGATGCAGACGCGCCTAGACCCGGCGGAGATTCTCCTCGTGGTCGATGCCATGACCGGTCAAGACGCCGTGAATGCCGCTGAGGAGTTCAACTCTCGCGTAGGGCTGACTGGGCTCATCCTCTCCAAGCTCGACGGCGACGCCCGCGGCGGGGCCGCGCTTTCGGCGACCCACGTCACCGGCGTGCCCATCAAGTTTGCCGGCACGGGTGAGAAGCTGGACGCGCTCGAGCCCTTCCACCCGGACCGGATGGCTTCGCGCATCCTGGGGATGGGCGACATCGTAAGCCTGGTCGAAAAGGCGCAGGAGCAGATTACCGAACAAGAGGCCGCCGAGCTTGAGCGCAAGATGCGGCGGGCCGAGTTCGATCTAGACGACTTCCTGAAGCAGCTCCGGCAAATCCAGAAGATGGGGTCTCTGGCGTCCATCATGGAGATGATCCCAGGCGCCAGGGCATTGCGGTCCAAGTTACCAACCAACGGCATCGACGACAAGCGGATCAAACGCGTGGAAGCCATGATCTGCTCCATGACACTGTGGGAGCGCCGACATCCTGATCGAATCAATGGCAGCCGGCGGCGGCGTATTGCGGTCGGCAGCGGTACGACAGCAGCGGACGTCAATCAGCTGCTGGCGCAGTTCAAGCAGATGCAAAAGATGATGAAGCAATTCACCTCTGGGAAAGGCCGGCGAAGCCTCATGGGCATAGGCCTGCCCGGGACGTAGCGAGACCCGCTCTCCAGCTCTGACTAGAAGCAAGAGGGCAACCAAAGAGCCAAGGCGAGCGGCGTAATGGGCTCAAACTTGAGGAGGTGGCTAGGAAGCATGGGTAAACGAATCGGCATCGTCGGGACCCGGTTCACTCCGCTTCATAGTCCGAAGTGGGAACAAGAGATTCAGGCGTTCATAGACTCCCTTCCCGATGACACGGAAATCATTGTGAATGGAGCTCCAGGAACAGACCAGGCAGCGATCGATGCCGCCATCGAACGAGGTATCAAGGTCACGGTCTTATTCCCCGACGCTGAGTATAGTTCAGACCAGCGCTACTTCATGCACCGCAATGGGCTGGTGGTGGAGCGCTCCGATGAGGTGCATGCTTTTTGGGACGGCCACAGCGCCGGCACCCTTCATGCCATCCAGCTGGCACGGCACCTCGGCGTGCCCCTCCACATCCACAACGTGATGTCGGAGAACTGGCAACGCGTAGGGTAGGGCCCGCCGGCAACGCCGGAAACCCTGCACCCCGGCGCGCCTCATTCTTGGAACGAGCTAGATGGCCTCTTCCTTCGAGCACAGCCCAGCTACTGCGCGCTGCTACCCCAAAGTCCTTTACACTGCGGCTTCTGGCGCAGCCTTGACGAGCGAGCGCTTCGAGGCTTCTTTGGCAAGGCGCTGCTGACGAAGGTAAGCAAACAAATAGGCGGTGGCGAGGCCCCGGTAGGGGCGCCAGCGCTCGGTAGCGAACTCCGCCAGCTGCTTTTCCGTGATCGCCTGGCCCGCAAAGTAAAGCTCCGATACGACACGCCGCAGCGCTAGGTCACCCGCGGGCAGCACATCCGAGCGCCCCAGCGCACGCATGAGCACCCACTCGGCCGTCCACCGGCCGACGCCCCGGACTTTCATCAGATCGGCGATGGCCTCTTCGTCGTCCAAAGCAGCCAATCGCGAGGAATCGATCAGCCCGTCGAGCGTCCGGTGGGCGCAGTCCTGGATATATTCGATCTTGCGGGCGCTCAGTTTGTGGGCGCGTAGCTCCTCTGGCGTGGTCCGCAGGAGCGATTCAGGCGTGGGGAACGCGAAAAGCTCGTGCCCGTCGGCCTCAACCCGGCTCCCATAGCCGCTGACTAGGCTTTCGCGGATGATGCGCGCGATGACGGCGGATATCTGCTGCGCGACGATGGCCACGACAAGGGCCTCGAATACGCTCTCGGTCCGGGCAGGGCGTAGCCCGTTGAGACTGCCCACAGCTGCGGAGAGGACGGGATCATCCTCCAGCAGGGCGTAGAAGCCGGCCAGGTCCACGTCCAACGCAAGCAAGCGGAACATGGTCCCAGTTGCAAAGGCCAGGTCGGCCTCATCGCCGCCGTTGGGCAAGCGCACCTCTAACGCGCGGCCGTCCTCTGAAGGGCGCGCCGCGACAGCCAGGACCGTGCCAGCATGGTAAAGCGCGCGGTAGTACGTGCCATCCGCGTACACGTCCGCGCCGGCGCGTCCCCGGTAGTAGGTCTGATGGCCGACGGTCAAGTGAAAGTCAAAGGGCTGGGGCAAGAGGAGCGTTGTGGAAAGCACTTGTTGATTGTCTCCGTGGTCTGGACTCAAGAATGGCCCCGCGCTGTCTGTCAGCGGCAAGCGCGGGCCTCTTTGGTCGAATGGGCCAGCCTAGTTCTTTACCAGCCCGCCGGGCTGGCATTGGCGGCACCAGCTCGTGATGCGCTGGTTGGCGGTGATCTCCGAGATGGTGGCGCCGCAGCGGGGGCACGGCTCACCCCCTTTGCGGTGGACTTTGAGAAAGTCCCGCACCTTAACATGTATGTCCGGCGGCATGCGGCGGCGCACCTCTTCTGTCGCCTCATGCAGGACTTTGGGGATTGCATCGTAGATCCGACGACGCTCCTCCTCGCTGAGAGTGCGGGCCTTGCGGAAGGGCGAGACGCGTGCTTCCCAGAGGATTTCGTCCACATACGCATTCCCGATGCCTGCCAAGAACTTGCCCCGGGCTAGGACACCCTTGATCTCACCGGTATACGGCTTCAGCCGCTCCTCGAACTCCTGGAAGCTGACCCCACCGTTTAGAGCATCCGGCCCTTGCTCCGTTAGACGTGTGATGCTGCCTAGCTGGCCAGGCTGCACATAGTAGACGAGGCCCATCTGCTTGTCGTCCAAATACCGCAGATCGGCGTCCCCCGTGCCGAGGAGGAAGAAAAGCCTGCTACTGCGCTTGGCGTCCGGCGCGCAGTATTGCAGATGGCCGGTGAGCATCAGGTTCACCACCAGGACGCGGTCCGGTTCCAGCGGCAGCAGCAGATCCTTACCCTTGCGCTCCATGCGCCCGAACCGCCGGCCCTTCACGTCGCTTACGAAGTCATCCACGGCCATGGAGCGCACGATCCAGGCGCGGGGGGCCTCTGCGCGTACGACCTGTTGCCCAGGCAAACGTTCATTGAGGAAGTCCTTGATGACCTCTAGGTCGGGGATCTCAGGCATGCGGCCCTCCGCGACGGAGTATAGCAAGGGCACATGACACGCAGCTTTCGAGGCGGGCTGCCCGATTGGAGCTTGCGACGGCCTTCTGGGTGGCCATCGCAGGCTGTTGGTTCATGGACAGCCGTGAGGGGAACCCAATACCATGGGCATTGATGAATAATGAAGATAGGCGCAGGTACTCCCCGCCAGGGGATACGCCACTGACGCCGCCCTACAGGCTGTTGACGGCGACGGTAGCGTTCTATGTCAGGGCGTTCCGGCCATTGTTCTTCATTGCCTTGGTCGCCAGTCTCATCCCTGAGCTAGCGAGCTTCATCGTGCAGAGAACGATTATTCCTCTGGCGCCCGAGGCAACGAGTCCCTCGCAGGATATCGTTTCGGTTCACACCCTGGCATTGTGGCTCCTGTCGTCTATCTTCATACTGGCCCTTTACACACCACTGGCCACTGGCGTGCTGTGGACGGCGATCGCGCGACGGAGCGGGCAAGCGGTCGGGCTCTTCTCGATCATTAAGGCAATCATAGCCTTCAGCCCGCGCTACTTTGCATCGCTGTTCCTATTGTTCTCCATGACCGTACTTGCAGGCTGGACCTTGGTGCTTGCGCCACTAGCGCTCTTCGTCTCTATTCGCGCATCGTTGTTCGGGCCAGCCCTTCTCATAGAGGACCAGACAATCATCGGTGGCCTCAAGCGAAGCTGGAATCTAGTGAAGGGCCGTTGGTGGCGTACGTTCGGCCTGGAAGCGTCCCTCATGGCGGTAGTGATTGCAGGCGCCTTTCTCGTGACCTGGATACCGTCGCTGGGCCTGAACCTTGCAGTACGGTATGTGACCGACGTCCTGGTGACAGCACTGCTCGTCCCGCTACCAACATGCTTGGCCGTGCTGTTGTTCGAGGACTTCCGGGCGGCTGATAGCGGCGACCGGACAAGGAAAGGGGCCCGGCAGGAGGCCAGT
>JBJKQC010000174.1:0-3304 GCA_046705745.1 Dehalococcoidia bacterium | reverse complement strand
GTGTAAACCCTCAATGACGGCAGCTCCCTCTAAGTGGCACTGCCATAGTGCTCCGTAGAAGCATTAGTCCATGCGAACTACGTAGTTTCACTGACGTATCCAATCTGAAATTCGCATAAACCGGACTCCTTAAACCCTTACCTAAGCGCAAAAAGCGCCTTATTCTTGGCCGTAAACGCACGGATTCATTTTGCTGAATGCTTTGCTATAGTCCACGCTGGTCCGGTGGCGCAATGACGGACCGATCCAGCATTGGGCCTGCCGCAAAGTTAAGGGGACTTACGCACAGGCCCCTGAATCCATTGCCAAGAGGGGGAGTCATGGCAACTGGCGATAGTCCGATTCGGGTATTTCTCGCGGAGGCACAGGGCATATTCCGCGAGTCTTTCTGCGCGGGACTCCAGGTGGACCACCGCATCTCTCTAACGGGCGCTACTGCATTGGTGCAGGCAGAGGCTGTGGCCGCCGCCGCCGTGGACACCGCGGCGGATGTGGTCGTTGCCGGCCTGGACGATGGGGCCGACGCCCTGCCACGTTGGGTAGCGAGGTTCCGGGACCTATGTCCTCGACCTGGGATTGTACTTCTGGGAGGAGACGCCCTCGCCGCGGCCTTCGGCTCCCTGACGGAGCATTTGCGCGGTGAGCTCGGGGGATATGCCGTCCTCTTGAGGCGGAACATCGGCAGCGCAGGCGACCTCATCCACACCGTGCATGCCGTGGCAGACGGCCGTGTGGTAATCGACCCGGCGCTCCTGGACACTGTGCTCGCTCCACAGCCCGCGGCCACTCAACTCCCGCACTTCTCAGTTCGAGAGACCGAGGTGCTGCGCCTCATGGCCGCCGGCTATCGCAATAAGGCGATTGCCATGGAGTTGAGCATCACCACCAAGACCGTGGAGCGGCACATCCAGAGCATTTACTCAAAGCTGGGCAACCCGCCCGACGCCATACAACCCCGAGCCTTCGCCGTGGCCGCGTTCCAGGGACTGATGCCCGCGGCTGTGCCGGCATAAGACTCCAGCATAACAATTCGCTTTTCCCATTCTCCCATCAACGCGACTAGGGCCCGGCGTGTGCCAGGCCCTTTTCAGTTTATGGCTGTTTGCTTGTGAGAAAATGGCTGTGCCCAACGGCTACGCCGCCCCTGCCTCCACGGCACGCTTGGCGTGCTGCAGCGCCAGCATGGAGGTGATGGCGAGGATGCCATGCGCGCCCTCCGCCACGACCGCGTCCGTCGTCAACTCCTTCAGCGCCCTTTCCTGGGCGTCCGTGAGGCCGAACTGCTTGATCACGCCGTCCATGTCCCGGACGAATCGCATCCGCAGCTCCTCGTTGCTCCGCAGCTCGTAGAGGGCCTTGTTCAGCGGGAAGACCTCGGCCTCCGGATACTTGTAGAACTCGAAACCCTTGCCCTTGAACTCGAACCCGCCATACTTGGGCATGTCGCGGTGTGGCTGGCCACGGCGGCCCCGGTCTGGGATGAACCGCATGACGGCGTGGCCATGGTGGGAGGTCGGCTGGTAGGTCAGCAGCTCACCCCGCTTGAAGCCAATGGCCCCAAACATGATCATCCAAGGCAGCAGCTCCGTGTTGCCCACCTCGTCCAACTGCTCGCCCGCCAGCTCCATGAGTGACTGCGGGCGTCCCTCCTCGATCTCTTGAATGGCCCAATGATCGAACTCGTACTCCGGGTAGTAGTACTTCCAGGTGCCCGGATAGTGGGACATACCGCCACTCGCTAGGATTGCAATCCGCTCGCCCGCCGGCCGCTGCGCGATGATCTTGGCGATCTCCGCGCCCAGCTCCGCGCACCGCTGCGTGGAGGGCAACGGCGGAAGGTAGACGTTGACGAACATCGGCACGACGGGAATATCGCGACCCTCGTGGATGTACTCGAATGGCACGGCGAAGGCATGGCCAAGCAGCGCCTCCTGGGAGTAGCTGACATCGAACCCGGCCGTCACCAGCCCGTTCAGTAGGTCCTTCGCCAATGGCTGGTGGATGGGAATGTTGTAGTGGTGGCCCGCATACTCGGCCGTTGCCTGGGCGCCGGTGATGATGGCGAAGGTCGGCACGGCACTCAGAAAGAATGTCTCCACATGGTCGATGCCCAGGACGATGAGTGCGTCCGGCTTGGTCTCGTCCAGCAGCTTGCCGAGCTCACGCATGGCCGCAATGTCGGCGTCGAGCTGCGCGGGGTCTTCTTGGGGCGGACGGGTCAAAAGCTGCGGTGCGTGCACCGTCGCCTGCGCCCAAACGATCTCTGCCATGGTTGCCTCCTGACTGGCCTCAAGTCTGAGGTCCGTATTCCGTCAACGAGTACCAAGGTTATCAGGTACGACCGCCTCGCGGCCATGTGAGCGTGCGCCCGCAGTTTGCGCCTTGCCATTCAGCGTGTTATTCTTCACGGCGCTATGAGGCGACGCTTCATTTCGAATCACTGCACGTGTTGTTGTTGGACTTAGGGCCAGCACGATAACGCGTGCCGTTCAGCGCTGCGCCCTTCTCGCGATACCCATCATGAGAAGGGCGCAGCGCTTTTTTGTTGGAAATTTGCACGACCGCGGGCCAGCAGTCCGCCATGAGAGGAGCAGCCGATGACCACTACCCCGATCAAGCCGATCATCCGCGGGACGCAGACCCGGGAGGACAAGGCCAAGCTCGACTACACCAAGAGCGTCCTGCCGTACATTCCCGCCGAGGCGGACGACTTCGAGACCGAGGCCACCCGCTTCCTGAACGGCGGGTTTGAGAACGAGGACCAGTTCGTCATGTACCGCCTGGTGCGGGGTGTGTACGGCCAGCGGCAGCCGGACGTGCAGATGATGCGCATCAAGGTCCCGGGCGGCGCGCTGCGGGCCGATCAGCTCGAAGCGCTGGGCGAGGTGGCGAGAGAGTACGCCCCGCTGAAGAAGGGCCACATAACGACGCGCGAGAATATGCAGTTCCACTTCGTGAAGCTGGCCGACAGCGCGTCGGTGATGCGGCTCCTCGGCGAGGCAGGCCTCGTCTCCCGCGAGGCCTGCGGCAACACCGTGCGCAACGTCATTGGCGAGCCGTTGGACGGCGTGGCCCCCGGCCAGCCCTTCTACGTTGCGCCATACCTAGCGGCCTTCGTGCGGTACTTCGTCCGACACGAATGGACCCAGGTGCTGCCGCGCAAGTTCAAGGTCGCATTCACCACGGGCGTGACGGACGACGTGGTCGCGGACATCCACGACCTGGCGTTCATCCCGAAGATTCAAGACGGGCAGCGGGGGTTCGAGCTTCGCATCGGCGGGGGCACGGCCATCATGCCCCGTAT
>JBJKQC010000173.1:0-7695 GCA_046705745.1 Dehalococcoidia bacterium | reverse complement strand
ATTCCGCCGATCGTCAATCTACTTTGGGTCACCGCAAGTAATGCGGCCAGCATGAGAATCATTACCAGACCAGTCGTTTGGCCATTGCCCACAAGGTTCCGCGTTGGGAGGAGCGCCAAAAATCCCAGAGTGAAGAGGAAGATTGTCTCTCTGCTGGTGCGGATTGGCATCAGCCGGGCGACAGTAGCTGGTAAGGCTGCAAGCATCAGCAAATTCAGCGCTGCCCAGATCATCTTCGCCACCACCCAGGGGAGGAAGGCGAACGGGACAAGCACCAAGACTAGCGGTGGGCTATCGGCAGGAGTATTGGCTAACCCATTGATTGGGGGTCTCGATGACAAAACGTAGTGATTGATATGGGCCCAGTATGGATCGACACCAGAGCGCAGGAGCCAGCCAGCGTACCAGTAAGAATGGAAATCGGTCGCTCCTTGTGGCGAAAAGGTGTTGTACCCAGCGCGGCTTATCGAAAGAGCGGCACCTACCGCAAGGATTACTGCAATTCCCAAACGCAATGACGGCAACATGGTTCGTTCCCGGAAAAGGTTCCAGCCGGAAGCTTACAGCAGGGCCCCGCCCCCGTCTCCGAGCCCTAGCCGCCAAAAACGGCGATATCTGCTAACGACCGCATGGGGGAAGGACGGCATCGTATAGTGATGTGTTCTGCGGCCCGGGCCAGTTGCTATCCCTTCATCAGCCCCATGACGTTCCCGTCCGGGTCGGCGAACATGGCGATGGTCACCCTGGCCCCGGCTGGTGTAGTTGGGGGAAGCAGGACCTCGCCGCCGAGCTGAACTGCCTTGTCCAGGTATTTCTGTGGGTCGTCCACCTGCGCGTAGACCGTGACCCGCGCGCCGCCCATGTCTCCGCCTCCGCCGAGACCCCCGTCGATGCCGACGTCCCCGTCCTTGGTGGAGGTAATCCCGTAGTCCATGGGATTGTTGGCGTCCACCTTCCAGCCGAAGAGATCGCCGTAGAACTGCTGCGTCCGCTTCGCGTCGGCGCCCATGATCTCGAAGTGCATAACCGGGTTTGGCATTGCTCCCCTCCTTTGGGCCTGCATCGTATAACGAGGGTCGGCACGGGAACAGCGGGGGATGACTCATCATCACTGGGCAAGCGGTGACGACGGCTCAAGCGATCCCCGCATAGCGCAGTTTCATCGAATCACCGGTCCCGCATTCGCGGCATATGCTCGCGGAACTGTCGTATTGCATAATGGGCATCTATCGAAAACCCGGCCGCGAGCATCAGGACATGGACGTCAGGAGGAACAAGGCTATGGGAACCTCAAGTAGCGCGATTGATCTCGCGTTGGTCCGTGAGGGCGTGTCGAATCTCGTTCGTGAAGCCGCAGAGGTCCAGCGGGGAGATCAGGTCCTCGTTCTCAGCGACTATGGGCTCGTGGACAAGGAGCTCCCTGACCTGATAGCCGAGGAGATCAAGTCTTGCGGAGCGGAAGCGCAGGTCATGTGGTCCGAGCCCATGAGTCCGAACCGTACGACCACGCCAAAGGTCCTGCTGGCAGCCATGCAAGCTGCCGACCGCATCATCTACAACATCCCGCCTGGGTCCATTGACCAGCCCGTCTTCTCATCGGTCGAGGCGCTACTCGACAAAGACGAGCGGCCGTACCGTTTGACCAACAACTTCAACACTCTTGAGCGCATTGCCTCTGACTACGCACGCTTCCCCGAGCGGAAGATTAGGGCGCTGTATGCCTACTTTGAGGACCTATTTCACTCCGCCACGACCTGGCGGCTGACGACGCCGACTGGTACGGATATCTCCGGGCAGATAGGGAGGGTCAGCTCACGGCAGGCTGCCTTGGAAGCGTCCGTCTCGCCCTATGCAAAGGTATTTCCCACCCGCGTTTGCACGCCCATAGGCTCGGTCAACGCGAGTGGCCGTATCGCGGTTGACCACTGTGCCATCCCGCCCATGAAGATAGCGAATCCCCCGATTGTCGAGCTCGTGGAGGATAGGATTGTCGCGGTGGAAGGCGGAGCCGAAGCTGAGGCGTACCGCCAGGCGCTCGAGGCCAACGTTCAGCGGTGGGGCGACTCTGCCAACTTCCTCGATTCCTGGCACACGGGACTCAACCCCCTGGGACCGAACATCCCCGGGTACTTGGGACACGGGAGCGCCGCCCGGATGCACCTTCACCTCGGGAGGTCCAACACGTACATTTCCGGCGGAATCATGAACCACACGCTGGAGATTGATGGGCAGAAGGTGTTGGACAACGGCAAAGTCAACATCCCTGACCCCAAGGTCCGGGAAATAGTGGGCTTTTGAAGACCGGTTGGCTACCGACTAGTCGATCGGCTACCGAAGGAGGCGGGAAAACCCTGCCTCCTTTGTCACATAGGCAGTTGTCGGCGGTTTAGGCTCCTCGGCGCCGCAAGCGGCGGCGAGTGAGGAGCGGGGAGCGCCCTCTGGGCCCGGACCGTGGAAGCAGAGTTTGGCATCGACGCCGCCCACCTCCAGGGCACCGGACGGAACGGCGTTACCACGGCCGAGGACACCGAGACGCAGGGCCCCGCCCTTCTGAATGTTAGGTACAATGGGGGCCGCCCCTCTGGGGCGGTCTATCCATCTATGGAGGTACCATGGGAGGAATTGCCACTCTCTCACTCGCTGCACTCGCGGTGCTCGGAGCACCGCCATTGGCTGGAGCAGCTGCCGGCTACTGGGTAGGTTTCAACTGGGGCGTTGCTGCTGGCACGATAACGGCCATTGGCACCATGGTAATCGTCGGAGGGATACTGGCGGGCCTCGCTCGCGCAACACTGACATAGGGATGCCGAAGTCGCAGAACAGAAGGATTTCTCAGTTGAAGGGGCCTGTTGCCTGCTTGGTACGTGGCTCCGGACGAGCGAGAAACCGCGCGGTGGGGAATAGAGTATTGGCCGAAGGGAAACAATCCTCACGGCAGGCGTGATGAGGGAGGTGCAAACCTCCCTATATTGAAAGGGCAGGTCCAAAGACCTGTTCCTCTCTTTGCTCCCGAAGCTGCGGTAATATTGGGTGCCATGTCAACCATCCAAGGCCTCATAACGCTGCTCATCGTCCTGGTTGCCGCTTGGGTTGTGTGGGCAACCTATCGAGTGTCGGTCCAGCCGAATCCGCGAAGAGATAGGCAAACTGGCCGGGTGTATTCGACCTACTGGGAGTGGCTACGCGACGGGCGGCTGCTACTCATGCTCAGCTTGCTCATTGGCTACATGTTCTACCTAATGAGTACAGACCCAAGCTGAAGGGCCGCTGTGTAGTGCGCAGGGAAGACGCTGGTCGGGCAAGCCGCCGAGTTTTGCACTTTCCTCGTAATCCAGGCCTGCTGCGAGCGAGGGCATAACGTGACTGTACGGCCTCGCTGGACAACCTCCTGGGCCTCAGCGGCGATGACTGCGCCCGCGTTTGGAGCCCTACGCCCTGCGCCGGTAGCATGGAGTGTCGTATCGCGACGAGGCGACGTAGGCAAGTGGTCAAGGCGGGGTCTGCAAGACCTCTACCGAAGACCGAGGAACAAGATAACGGCCAGGTCCCCAGCAAAATGGCGCCTGGCCTTCCTGTTGCCCAGAAACTCTTGGCTTCTACTGGTAGCCGGCACGTCGCACGGTTGGTCGGCCGTCCGAAGAGATTTCCTGAAAGTGATGCCAACCGCGGGATATGCTGCCTGCGTTATCTTCACGTAGTCGGCGTTGTTCTGAACGACGGTGCGTCCGAAGTGCACAGCCATTGAGACCGAAACGATAAACCACATCGACGTGGGTCCGGGTTACGACGCTGCCCAATGACCAAGTGGTGGAAACCACAATACCGCTGTCGGCGCATTCTCGCCCCCGTCGACTCCCAGCGTGCGTTGAAGGCCCGGAGGCTCGCCTAAGCCGCCTCTCACACTGACACGGTCATGCCATGCCGGGATCTCTCCAATACGGTCACTCGTGGCCGCCAGCATCTGCGAGCCACTCGGAATTGCCAGAGCCGGGATTGTGGGGCCATGTAGGCGCAGAGGTCCGCCCTGAGAGGCCTCTGCCTTACGCATTGTTGGAAGCAGCCGGGCCAGCAGGTCCATCGTTGAAAACTGGTTCTGCCACGTTCTTGCGGATATATTGGCGCATAACTACGGGTACTAGCTTACTCAGGAACCAGACATAAAGCGCTAGCAGGAGGACCCAGAAGAGCAACAAAACGAAAGCTGAGAAAAAGTGGCCATCGGTAAAGCCAGACGTAATCGAGGGAATTGATACCTTAATCCCATAAGTGATTCCCAGCCCCAGGTACGCCCCGCTATAGACAGCATAGTAAACCAGGTCCAGAGGTAGGAACTTAAACACGGGCGAATCCCCGCTAGGCTGCGGCGGGGTCATCACTGAGCGAAGCTTGACGTCCTTTATCATCTGTTCGGTCAACATGCTTTTGCACTCAAGTGCCCATGCGATGGGGCCAATGGTGATAAACGTCAAGAAGGTCCCCAACAGACCTAAAACTAAGAAGAGTGTCGTGACCATTGCGGCCACGCCGAAGAACATCGTGATCGCGGCTGCAAGGATGACTGCGGAAAATGACAAGTAGGTCAGGCGCAACCGCTCATAGTGCCTGATCTGGAGCCCGGCCTCGCGATAGGCTTCCACTAAGAATTCCTGTTCCATCACTAATCCCAATCCTTTCTCGCACTTGTGTAGGGCTGCACGTGCGTGCGAAGCTGGTGCTTAAGCCATCGCGAACGATACGAAGTAGGAACGTCAGCTTGGAGATGTTGGCGAGGAGTGTACGTAAAAAGGCCTGGTGGGCCAACAATCGGCTTAGGCGTATCGTGCATCAACTTGACCACTCGCTGGAGCGTTCTTGCCTGGGATAGGCATTTCATAGACCTGCATACGTTTGCAGATCCACAGGAGGGGCTAATGATGGGCCACGGTACAGAGGACTTCGTTTACTCTTTTTGTTATGACTGTCTCTTCATCGGACCGCCTGATGCGGAGCTACGTGACAGACCAATGTCACGTTCACTGCTGGGCCCGGCGCTAGTGGCCCATCGGTCGGTGTACCGATATCTGGAAGCAGATCCGTCTTGCCGGTGACCTTCGCCGTGGTCGCCGTGCCTTCCGTGCCGAACGAAACGCTCGCACTGCCCTCTGCCGGCGTATGCGTTGTATCGATAGTGTAGCCTGCGACCGTGCCCGTCGAGCCTGGCTCGCTCCACACGCTGAAACGAAATTGGACCAGATCAGGCTGTGAGGGATCAGCGTTGAGAGTGAGCTGAATAGGATGCTGCCCGCTCTCATCGGTGCCGTTGAAGCTTGCCTGGAAGGAACCGGGCACGCTCAAGGCTTGCTGGCATAACGGGACTTGGTCCTGGTAAGTCCCGGTGTAGGTCCCTGCAAACGGACCACTCTTGACCGTCACGGTGAAGTAGTCCGCGTTTCCCGCTGCTACCGTCGGCGTCGTTGGCTGCGAAAATGTGGCAGTCTGTGTTGCCTGCGGGGCAGACTCCGAGGGCGTTGCCGTCGGCGTTGCCGCCGCTCCCCCGCCGCAGGATGTGGTCAACGCTAGGAATCCCAGCGCGCCAGCCAAGAGCCGCTTGGATATCGAGTCCATGGGTTACGTTCCGTGGTCAAAATTGGAAGGCCTGGCACGTTTCCTAAGGTGCTCGGCCTAGCCCAAGAAGACTAATGTACCAGGGTTCCCATATCAACTGGGGCCTAGCAACAAACTGATACGCTACCGGCCTCGACCCGCGTTTGGCACCCCACAGCCATCGCCGGTAGCATGGAGTGTCGTATCGCGACGAGGCGACGTAGCCAAGTGGCGGTCAGGGAAGCAGCCTGGCAATGTTCAGGGCCGGGCGGTTGACATCGTCAAAGTGCTGAAGAGTAGCATGACCCCATTCTCTAATCCCTGTGGGCAATGACGTGGAGGCTAGATCGCATGGAGTTATCGGAGAGGGAATTCCGAGCATTCGCCGCTGTGGCAGACACATTACTCCCTCCTCTCGAAGGTGAGGGGACGTTCTGGACATCGTCAGCCACCGACATCGGCATTACTGCCAGACTCCACGCACAGTTCGCACGTCTTCCCGATGATCGGACGAGGGCCGACGTCAAGCGGCTCCTCACGTTGTTGGACAATCGCCTTGGCGGTGTCCTCCTCTATGACCGCCCCCAACGCTTTCGAGACCTTGGCCCCGAGCAGGCCGAAGCCGCATTGGGCCGGATGGCAGGCAGCCGCTTTCTACAGCGAAGGATCGCTTTCCAGGCCCTGAAACGGATCGTAGGGATCGTAGCGATGTCAGCTCCTGACGGGGAGACAGCGAGCCCCATCTGGGAAGACATTGGTTATCCTGGTCCGCCTGCGCCGGCTCCGGATATCCCCAAGCCCATCTCTCCCACCGCCGTCGCCTCGCCATCCCGGTGGGAAGCGGATGTCGTGGTGATTGGGTCAGGGGCCGGTGGCGGGACTGCGGCAGCGGTGTTGGCAGAGGCCGGGCTCGACGTGGTGGTGTTGGAGCAAGGGCCTTACCTCAATGAGGCTGACTTCACGCAACTGGAATCGGAGGCATACAACAGCCTCTTTCTGGATGGCAACCTCGCCCCAACGAAAGACTTAGGTATTGGCATGTTTGCCGGCCGGTGCCTTGGGGGCGGGACCGTGGTCAACTACACGGTATCGCTGGCCACTCCCGACTATGTGCGTGAGGAGTGGGACCGCACCACAGGGTTCAATGGTATTTTCACAGGGCCGGAATTCGAAGAGTCGTCCCGGGCGGTGCATGAGCGGCTTGGCGTGAACGTTGAGCATAGCGATCCATCCAACCAGGAGGCGTTGATGGAGGCCGGCCTCAAGCGATTGGGGTGGCATTCGAGCCGTGTGCCCCGCGATGTTATCGGCTGTCCGCAGGATGAAGCATGTGGGTTTTGCACCATGGGATGCCAGCGCCAGGCCAAGCGGACCGTGCTGAGGACCTGGCTGGAGGATGCGTCCAAGGCCGGTGCTCGGATAGTCGTCCAAGCCGAGGCGACGAGGGTGCTGGTGGAATCCGGCCGTGCTGTGGGCGTTGAGGCGCTGGTGAATGGCGTTCCGCTGACCGTGCGATCTCGTGCCGTCGTGGTTGCATGCGGCAGTCTCTACACTCCCTCATTGCTACAGCGCAGTGGTGTCGGAGGCCCTGCGGTCGGCAGCGCGCTCTGGTTGCACCCGACGACCGCCATGTGGGGCCGCTTCCGTCAGGAAGTGCGACCGTGGACCGGGACGGTCCATTCGATGCATGGCACCGAATTTGCGAATCTCGACGGGGACCACTACGGAGTGACCTTCGAAGTGGGGCCGGCGCATCCCGTGCAGACTGCTCTTGCGATGGGATGGAGGAGCGGCCGCCAGTATAAGCAGGCGCTGCTCCAGTACCCCCACTGGTCGCAAGCGGGTGTGCGGCTCAGGGACCGCGACCCGGGCAGGGTCGAAGTGCCCAAAGAGGGGCGGCCCATATGGCATTATCGCCTGTCCAAGCGGGACCAGGCCCATGTTCGGGAGGGTCTGAAGCATGCGGCTGAGATATTGGCCGCCGTTGGTGCTGAAGAGGTCATGACCCTCAGCGGTGTTCCCGTCACATGGCGGCCCGATAATGGAGAATCGGTCGAGTCCTTCATGCGTCGCGTCGATTCCATTGGCTACGATCGCAACGGCGTCCTGTAT
>JBJKQC010000172.1:0-6251 GCA_046705745.1 Dehalococcoidia bacterium | reverse complement strand
TACCTGGCCACCTACAATGCCGATGATGATCGCGAAACGCAGTCCAGCGAATTCGACGCCCGCACCGCCGCTGACGCCGCGGCGTTCGCTATTGCAGGTGGCGCCTTCGCCGGGCTCGAGCATCCGGTCACCAGCGCCGCAGCCCTGGCCAACGCCGCCGGTTTTGCGCTGGGCACCTCGGTGGTGGAGTAGACGGCCCAGCGCCGGCCGCTTACGCAACGAGCATCCGCTTCACGGTGCAGAGCATGCGGTTTTGCCTCAGGATCTTGTACCTACCTGAGACCCGCAAACGCCATCCCAAGCCCAATCCTGGATATGCAGCCGCGTGGATTCGGCTGAGGTGGAAACGTGTGTGCTCGCGCCTGTCCAGGCCGCATGCTACTTCGTATCCGGCTTGTCGCACCATCTCTTGCGTCTGGGCATCGTTGTCGCCGTAGGGATAGCACACGCTCTGGATGGGCACGGCCAATAGCTCCTCCAGCGCCTTCTTGGAGCCTGTCAGCTCCTCCCGTGCTTCCTCCATAGGCATGTCGGTCAGCGACCGATGGGTCCGGCCGTGCGAGCCGAACATAATCATGCCCGTGTCCCGTGCGGCCTCCAGATCACCCAGGGACATCAAGCCCGCCTTTGGGGCAAGCCCATGCACCCGGATGCCAGTGCCGTCGATGCAGCCGCTGATAACGAATAGCGTGGCCGCTAACTGGTATTTTTCGAGCACCGGCAGGGCGTTCTCCAGGAAGTCCGCATAGCCGTCGTCGAAGGTGATGACCACGCACCGCTCACCGCGCTGCCTCTCGGAGCCGACGCTTTTGACCCACGCCCCCAGGCTCACGGACTTGTAGCCGCGCTCCGAGAAGTACCGCATCTGCTGCTCGAATTCCTGCACGCCAATGCACAGATGGTGCGGGTCCACCGGTGGTAACTCTCGGACGACGCGGTGATACATCAGGATAGGAATCCATGGCAGCTCGTCCGCATCTTCTCGCTCTTTCTCCAACGGTGACCGCCGCATCGCGCCCCCCTCCTCTGCCTCCGGTCGCCACATATCAGATGGGATGATGAATCCTTCTCCCAAGGCAGACGCCTTGAGTATCACTTGTTTTGCCACTATCCAGGTCTTTCCTTTACTTCGAATGGATTCCGACAGGAAGCCCCGGCTCCCGTGCGTTTTCTTCCAATGGAAGCTGGCCCTCCAAGACCTGGGCCGGACCGCCCGGTGGCCGGAGCAAGTGGACCTGCCCGTTCCAGACCAACACCTCGGCCGGAGTGGGATGGCTGAGGAAGCCGAGGCTGCTGGCGCTGTAGCCGTATGCGCCGCTGTAGAACACGCCAATCAGATCTCCGACCTCTACCGATGGGGAAAGCACTTGCTGGCCGAATATGTCCAGAGGCGTGCAACATGGCCCCGCAATGGCCATGGTGTCCGTAGCCGTGTCACCCAGGCGTGTCAGAGGCGCCAGGGGGTAGGGCTTCCGGAAGACCTGGCCAAAGTTGCCGGTGGCCATGATGTGATGGTTCATGCCCCCGTCGGCTATCACGAAGGTCCGCCCGCGGGAGACCTTGACGTCCACGACGCGTGTCACGTACACGCCGGCCTCCGCGGCTAGATACCGGCCCAGCTCGATCACCAATCGAGCGCCGGCCACGCGCTCGTCCGCCCGGCAACGTTGCACGACTTCCCTGTAGCCGGCCGCGAAAGCATTCAAGTCAAACTCGGGCATGCCCTCGAAGTAGGGCACTCCGAAGCCGCCCCCGAAGTCGATCACTTGTAAGGGGCGCTCGAGCGTATCGGCGAGCCGGAGCGCAATGTCCACCGTGTGGTGGAACTGGACCAGCAGCGTGTCCACGTCGAAAATCTGGGTGCCGGCATACACGTGGATGCCTATGAGCTCCAGATGGGGATGGGTCCGAAAAGCCGAGGCAATCTCCGGTACGGATTCCTCGTCGATGCCGAACTGCTGCGGACCGCCCCCCATCCGCATGCGGGCGCCTTGGACGGCGCCGGTGGGGTTGACGCGCAACGCGGCACTGGCCGTTGTCCCCATCCGTTGCGCTACTCGTGCCAGTCGCTCCATCTCGCCGGCGGACTCTGCGTTCACCGCAAGTAGATTGGCGCGCACCGCGGCTTCGAGCTCGGCGTCCGTCTTCCCTGGCCCCGCGAACAGCATAGTCCTTCCGGAAAACCCGGCCCGCAGCCCCAGCGCCAGCTCACCGCTGGATGCGACCTCGGCTCCCACGCCCTCGCGTGCCAGCACCTGGCAAAATCCGAGACTGGGATTGGCCTTGATGGAGAAGCACAGATCCGTCTCGGGACCGATGGCCGCGCGGACCTCCCGGACTCGCCTGGAGAGGGTGTCCCCGCTGTAGAGGTAGAAGGGCGTGCCGAAAGCCTGGGCCAGGTCGCTGACGGGCGCTCCGCCCACGAACAGCTCGCTGTCCCGCACTTCTCCCAGGCGCCTCGCCAGCGCCTCCGCCCTAGCTGCCTGCGTTTGCATGTTTCAACGCGCTCCTATCGATTTTGCCCGTGGCGCCGCGCGGCAGCTCCGAGACCAGCCGCACCTCCTTGGGCACCAGATAGTGCGGCGCTCGCTCGGCGCATAGCCCTCGCAGGGCCTCGGCGTCGCCGGCTGCCCCGGCTTCCATGGCGACGTAGGCCACGATGCGCTGGCCCAGTGCGGCGTCGGGCACACCGAAAGCGGCCGCTTCACGTACCCTGGGCAAGCTGCAGAGCAGGTCTTCCACTTCCTGCGGGCTTACCCGGTAACCTTCCGTCTTGATGAGCTCGTCACGCCGTCCTACGAAGTGTAGGAAGCCTTCCTGGTCACGCCAAACAAGGTCGCCCGAATAAACGACGGTGTCATGCTGTCGGAGCTCGGGCTGCGCGAAGGGGTTCGGCCGGTACGCCGAGCGGGTCTTTTCCTCGTCGCCCCAATAGCCCAGGGCAACGGTAGGGCCGCGATGTACCAACTCCCCGGTCTCTTCCGGCGCGCACTCCTCGCCCCGTTCGTTTACCACCCAAACGTCGGTGTTTGGAATCGCCTTTCCAATGCACGCCGGGCCCTTATCGAGATCCTCGGGAGGAAGGTAGGTGGACCGGAACGCCTCGGTGAGGCCGTACATCAGGTAAATCCGGATACCCGGCAGGAGGCGGCGCAGCTCTTCCAGGTGGGGCGCCGGAATCATGCCTCCGGAGTTGGTGATGTAGCGCATGTGCTGCAAGGGCTCCCGCTCCAGGCCGCGCCGCGCCTGGAGCAGCAAGGTCCAGACCGGCGGGACGCCCGCCAGGCCCGTGATGGCTTCCTGGCGAAGGCTGCGGAGGATATCCCCCGGCAGCAGCGAGCGCTGGAGCACCAGTGTGCCGCCCACGCGCAGCATGGTGGTGAGCTGGTTGAGGCCGTAATCGAAGTTGAGCGGAAGGACGCTCAACACGCGGTCCTCGGCGCTGTTCTCAAGATAGGTGGAGACAATCTGCGCCCCGGCCACCAAGTTGCGATGGCTGAGCATGATGCCCTTCGGCAAGCCCGTGGAGCCTGACGTGTAGATGATGGCGCCCAGATCAGTCTCTATTGCGGGGGTTCCTGCCATCTCGGGACCGGCTTTCATGGACTCAGAGAGCGGGATGGTGGCGCCGGACCATGTCAGGGCCTGACCAGGCTCTCCGTGGACGAATGTGGCCGCAACGGGCGGCAGCGCCAGCCCATCCACCTTGCCGGCGTCCGCGACGAGCAGCCGCACGCCGCAGTTGCCCATGATGTGGGCGATCTGGCGCTCCTTGAGGAGCGGGCTGACGGGCACGAATACGCCGCCCGCTTGCGCCACGGCAAGCAGCGACACCACCGCCTCCCAGCTCTTGTCCAGGCACACGGCAACCCGGTCGCCGCGTCGCAGGCCGTTCTCTTGCAGCGCCCCTGCCAGCCGCGCAGAGCGGCAGGCAAGCTCCGCGTAGGACTCCTGCCGCTCGCCGTCCACAATGCCTATTTGCTCAGGGCGCCGCTCAGCGCTGTTTGCAAGTAAGTGGTAGAGAGTGAATTCGGGGTGCATTGTCTAGCCTAGCTTGCTCATCACGAGGTCCGTCAAGGACGTCAGGGTGGCGAAGTTCTCCTCGCTCACCTCCTCCGGGTCTATCTCAATGCCAAATTGCTCCTCCAGAAACATCACCAGCTCGACTGTCTGAAGGGAAGTGAGATACCCCTCCTCAATAAGCTTCACGTGCTCGCCAAGGGGTCTTCCCTGGCCCGTTCCGCGCATGATGTAATCGCGGATTGCAGGCATGACCTCCGTTGCTTCTGCTTCCATGGTTGCTCTCCTTGGGGCTGCTGATTGCGAGGCCCCTAACTTGTGGAATGACTCGCTTCGGTGTCGCCGAAGCCCACGGCCCAGTTTGCGGGGCACTCCCCCACGGCGCTCAAGCTCGGGTCGCCCATGCGGACGAGCATCTCGTGCCCGCCCCGCTCCAGGAACCCGTACCGCCGCAGCAATTTCGATGGTACGGAGAGTGGGGAGTCCAATTGATGGTGGTGGATAACCCATGCACCTTCCTCCCGGAGCCTGCTCACGGCATAGCCCAGTAGTGAAGCGGCCGTGCCGGGACCCGAGTCCGGCAGATGTTGCAGGTCTAGAATCCTGCCTGTCCGCCCGGCTCCCTGGCCCAAGTGGAATACGACATAGCCGGCAATCTCGCCATCGCCCGTCACGGCGGTGCCCACCCACCGGCTGGCGTGTGGGGAGTCCGGCCCGTACCGCCAACGGAGGAAGCGTGTGTCACGCGCAATCATGGCGGGAACATGCTGCCTGAGCCGCCGAGCAAATGTGTCGAAACGGTCGTCAAAGCCGGCCACCGGCACGATCTTGCTTTGGACTGGAGGCGCCAGCAGGAGGTCTCCCGCGCCGAGCAGGCAGGCGGCGGCCCAGGCCAGCGGGCCCGGCACCCGCTGCCAGGCGCCCGAGGACCGTAAGCCCCGCGGGTCCAACAGCTTCGCATAGCGCTCGAGCCGTCCTACGGAATGGGCCCCGAGCCACTTCGTCACTCCGATGGTCGCCTGCATATCGTCGAACGTTACGCAGTGCTCGCACTGGCGGAAGAAGGCTTGCATGAGCGTTATGCCATGAAAGCGGGACTCTGGCTCTACCATGTAGTCACACGGGGTGTGGGCGATGACTGTATGTCCGTCGATCCAATAGGGTTGTGGGACAGTGGCCAAGAAACCGACAACCCGGCTTCCTGCAAGAAGGGCCCACTTCGGTGTATTATCTGGTGCTAGGTTGTCCTTCTGCGACCAGCGCCATCGAGCGCGAAATCGCTCCTCGGCCTGTTCGCCGAAGACCGTCCTGTAAAGCCCAAATACCCCCTCCAAGTAATTGTCCGAAAACTTGCGTAGCTCGACACCGCCAGGCGGTGACGACCGGCGCATCGCTTCTTGTCCAGGACGGCCGCTCCCGGACGTCCGGCTCCCGCTAGGCCTGGTGTTTACCTCGTTGCTCATGTGCCCTGCCGGTTCCTTTTTCTGCGCCGTCTCGGTGGTGCTAGCCGCGGGCCCACCAGAGGCGGCATCCCTACCAATGGTCTTGCTGCCAGTCCGCCAACGGACAACCGCACGCGTGGGAATGGCGGAATTACTGTCTGCTATGGCGAACGGAGGCCATAACTGCCATTACGCCATGGGGCATTGGCCCAATACGAGTAGTAAATTAAGCCGATGGCCCATGGGGGGTGCGAAAGAATTAGCTGGGCGGTCGGCCTCGATTCGCATCTAGGGCGAATGTAAGCTTGCTGGTTCGGGGTTCATCCTACCGGTCACAGCATGGCAGACCGGGGGTATATGGTCGAGCAGATGTGGGAGGACTGGGACAAGCGCGCGAAGGATGACGCGCTGTATTGGGTCTGTACCGTCCATGGCCGGGGTTCGCGGACATGACGGCCTACTATGAGGAGGGCCGCCGGCACGCCATAGAAATGGTGTCACTGGGGCTTGGCGAGTTCGGCACGGACCCGGGGGTGAGGTCTTGCTAGAGATTGGTTGCGGCGTGCGACGGCTGGTCGCCGTGTTCGCCGATCTCGGCTTTGCCTAGATTCAGGGCGTTGACGTCACTCCGAACATAAGCGAGGTGGGCGAGCGGCGCCGCCCGGTGGATACGGCGACCTTTTTGTTGGCGGACGGTGTGGGTTTGAGGCCTGTTGAAACATAAAGCATTGATTATTGCTTTTCGCATAACGTCTTCGAATTTTTCCCCTCAGCGGCGGCGTTCTGGCG
>JBJKQC010000171.1:0-7326 GCA_046705745.1 Dehalococcoidia bacterium | reverse complement strand
GTGGTGGAGTTCGCCAAGAAATACGACATCGCTGTCTGTCACGATGCCGCCTACTCGGAGGTGACCTTCGACGGCTATGTCGCGCCCAGCTTTCTCCAGACGCCGGGGGCCAAGGACGTTGGCATCGAGTTCCACTCCCTGTCCAAGACCTACAACATGACCGGCTGGCGCATCGGCATGGCTGTCGGCAACGCCCAGCTAATCGACGCATTGATACGCGTCAAATCTAACCTCGACTCCGGCATCCCCCAGGCGATTCAGTACATGGGCATCGAGGCGCTGGAGCATACACCACAAGAGTGGCAAGACGCCAATAACGAGATATACCGCCGCCGGAGGGACCGCGTCGTGCAAGTCCTGAACACCACCGGCCTGGAGGTCCCCAAGCCCAAGTCCGGCTTATACGTGTGGGCCAAGTGTCCGGAGGGCTGGACCTCCGCGGCGCTGGCCACGGAGTTGCTGGACAAGCACGCTGTTGTGGTGACGCCGGGGCGTGGCTACGGTGAGGCAGGTGAAGGGTATATCCGCCTGTCGCTCACCACACCTGATGATCGTGTGGAAGAAGGTCTCCGGCGGCTGGAAGGCTGGCGGTTGCCTGTGAAGCCGGAAGCGTGAGACAAGAAGAAGGCTCATACCCATGGGAGAAGGGCGGGCGAAAAGCGTGCGGCAGCGCCTTCAACTAAGCCAGCCGACGCGTTAGACTTAATTTGAACGAAGCTCCTCCGGAAGAGGTACGCACATACCCAAGACAGCTACCGAGACCCGCGTGAAGCCCGAGCGCGTCATGCTAGTGGGCGTGGCCATCAAAGGCCACAGGGCATCCTGGTCCTTGAACGATTCCCTCAGTGAGCTAGGACAGCTCGCGGGCGCGGCTGGCGCGGAAGTCGCTGGCGCCGTTTCCCAGCACCTGGAAGTCCCTAGCGTCACCTACGTTGGCAAGGGCAAACTCGAAGAGCTTAAGGCCCTTCGCGAAGCTGCTGGGTTCGACACCCTCATTTGCGACGATGAGCTGACACCGACCCAGCAGCGGAACTTGGAACGGGCATTCAATGAAAAAGTCAAAGTCATCGACCGAACGGCGCTGATCCTGGACGTGTTTGCGCGACATGCCCGTACGCGGGAAGGCCGGTTGCAGGTTGACTTGGCGCAGGCCGAATATCTGTTGCCGCGATTGGCGGGGCAGTGGAGCCATTTGGAAAGGCTGGGTGGCGGCATCGGCACCCGCGGTCCTGGCGAGTCCCAGATAGAGACGGACCGCCGGATGATCGGCCAGCGCATTCATCGCCTTAAGGAAGATCTCGAACGCGTACGCCGCCATCGCGCGCAGTACCGCCAGCGGCGCGTACGCACGGGTGTGCCCGTCATTTCTCTGGTCGGTTATACCAACGCGGGGAAGAGCAGCTTGCTTAACGCGTTGTCAAGAGCGGGTGTGGTGGCGCGCGACCAGCTCTTCTCGACACTGGACCCCGTTACCCGGCGCATCCGGCTGCCGGATGGCTCTTATGCGCTGCTGACCGATACCGTTGGCTTTATTCAGAAGCTGCCGACCACCTTGGTGGCAGCCTTTCGGGCGACTCTGGAAGAGCTCGAGGAAGCGCAGGTGCTGCTTCACGTCGTTGATATCTCACACCCAAACGCGCCCGAGCACGTGGAGGTGGTGGAAGGGATATTGCGCGACCTCGACCTGGGCGACAACCCACGCGTACTAGCCCTCAACAAGGCGGACCTGCTGGACCCAGGAGTCCGTGGGAGCTTCCTGACTCGGGTGGGCGGCTCTCAGGCCGTCCTCACCTCTGTTGCGACCGGCCTTGGCATGGATGAGCTGCTCAGAGCGTTGCTCCTCGCCCTGGCGGAACGTTGGCCTAAGGATCAAGGCCCCCCGTCTGTGGTTTACGTCGGCTAGCTTTCTATACATTCGGATGGTGCTTTTCTCATGCCGGAAGAACTTTTCGTGCTGCCCGATAAACCATTCTTTAGCTGTGACGCCGATGGATTCTCCATTGTGGATGGGGCACTGATGCGCAGCGCTGGAGGCATAATCAATATCGAGCCGATCGTGTCGCTCCTCGTGGGCCCGAACAATGTATTCGAGCAGCGGCCACGTAGAGTCGTCTCATGGGAAGGCCAGTTGGTAACGGTCGCTTGCGACGATGGCATTACCGTTATCCTGGACTTTGGCGACCTCGCGGTGCGCAAGCAAACTGCGCTGGGAGAGTTTATCTACCGCGGCGGTCTGGACGAGGGCAACGAGGGCAGAGGCTGGATGGCAGTCCGTTAACGGGGTGATGGGCAAGGCCTGTCTCACTACTCAGGTGGACGTACCTTGTTTGAAAGGTGTAAAGGGGGCTGTACGGAGCTCATTTCGGTTGGCGGCTTCAGGCCTCATGGGCGATGGTGGCGATAGCGGTTTGTCTGGCCAGTTCCGGTAGTTAACATAACTATAATTGTGCGAAATAACGGCGCATTCCTTTTTGCCCTTCCCCCTGTCGCAAGAGCGACTATGTTAGAATCTCCCAAATGCCCGTTTACCGCGCAGTGAAGGTGCAAATCGCCAAGGAGTACTGGTGCGAACCGCCCTGGCCGTCCTCCTGTCTTTCATTGTTCTCGCCACGGTGGCTATTGCTACCAGCACCTGTTCCAGACCTGCGCAAACAGACTTTTCCGAGCTCTCTGCGGCCGTACAGAGCCTCCACGGCGACTTCATAGATCAAGGCAAGCTCACCAACGCCGCCCTTAACCAAGCCGCCATCCAAGGGATCATCACTTACCTCAACGATCCCTTTACTGCCTACATCCCTCCCGACCAGTACAAAGCGTGGACCGCTTCCCTTTCCGGTCAGAATACCGAGTTCGACGGTATCGGTGCTGAGATGACCGTCAGTAACGGGGATGTCCTCATTCTTGAACCCCTCTCGGGATCCCCGGCCAGTAATGCTGGCATCAAAGCGGGAGATGTGCTTCTTGAGGTGAACGGCCAAAGCGTTCAGGGCATGGATATAAACCAGGTCGTATCTCTCATTCGAGGTCCCAAAGGGACAAAGGTCACGCTGCTCGTCTCCCGCACGGGCCAGCCCAAACCGATTCAGATGACTATCGTCCGTGCCCCAATAACGGTCACAAGCGTTTCGGAGTACATGCAAGGAAACGGAATTGGGGTTATCCATCTAAGTGACTTCGATGCCGACACGGTAAAGAATCTGCGGAACGCTATTCAGCTGCTGAAAGCAGATGGCGCCCAGGGTCTGATATTGGACCTCCGTTATAATTCAGGCGGACTCGTGGACGCTGCCGTTGGGACTGCGAGCCAATTCGTCCAGTCTGGAGCGGTCTATATTCTCCAGAAAGCGGATGGCAGCAAGACTCCCGTTCCGGTGATCGGGAATGGCATTGCTTACGATATGCCACTCGTCGTCATTACCAACGGCTACACTGCCAGCGCAGCCGAGATCGTGACCGGCGCGCTGAAAGACCATCACCGCGCCACAATCGTTGGGACTCAGACGTTCGGCAAGGGCAGCGTCAACGTGTTGGTCCCGCTGAGCTCGGGCGCTGGCTTGGACATTACGACGGCCCACTGGCTGACGCCCGACGGCAACCTCATCCAAGGCAAAGGCATTTCGCCTCACATTGAGGTAGGCACCAATGTCAGCGTCAGTCGCACGCAGCAAATAAGCGCCCAGGTCCAATCGCTCTGCAGCACCTTCGATCAAGACCCCAAGGCCCTTGGCGACCAGACACAGTTGATCGGCGCGCTCGACCAGCTATGTAACCTCAAGCCACAAGCTACCAACACCTCTGTCGGTGACCAGCAGATGGCGGTGGCCGTGCAGACGCTGCGCTCAATGATGAGCAAGGGATCATGAGCCCGGCCAAACAGAAAAAAGGAAAGAAGACCACGTCCAAGGATAAGGAGACCAGGCCGCAGGCGCGGATCGTGGCCGATAACCGACGTGCGCTTTTCGATTACGACCTCATGGACCGGGCGGAGGCTGGTCTGTCGCTGAGCGGAACGGAGATCAAATCGGTTCGGGCTTCCAAGCTGAACATCAGAGACGCGTATGCGCAGGTCCGGGACGGCGAAATGTGGTTACAGAACATGCACATCTCGCCCTGGATCAGCGGAGGGCCTTGGAACCATGAGCCCGTGCACCCGCGGCGGCTACTCCTGCATAGGAAAGAGATCGAGCGTTTCGGACGCCTCGCTGCTCAGCAGGGCCTAACCATCGTTCCCCTCAAGGTCTACATTAAAGGGCACCACGCCAAGGTGGAGATTGCATTGGCCAAAGGCCGGCGCCGTTACGACAAGCGCAGGGCGATCATGCAGCGTGAAACGGATCGTGAAATCGCTCGAGCCGTCCGTCGTTCGGTCTAATGGCCGCTAAAGGTCAGGCTTGTGGCCCACCCGAATGGCGAGCTCCCTGTCAGGTACCAGAGCGCCACGTCGATGGCGAATAGCAGCCCGATCCCACCAAGGGCGAGCATCAGCAAGCTTAGGAACGTCCAAAATCGTCTGGTGGTGCGTCCCAAGCTAGGGTGGGACGCAAATGCCACCAAAAATAACAGGTAAGTCGAGGCAAACACCGCAATGCCAAGGACCTTGCCGGTATCTCGGTCGGGGCGCCAAAAGAGCCAGGCTGCCCACGCAGTTGTCGCTGCGGCAAGGGCCGCCGTAATACCGGAAGCAACCACCGCCATGGGCGCCCACAGTGCCAATCGTGCAGTCCGAGCGAAGCCAGCGCTATTGGGAGATTCTGGGCCATCACCGGAATGCCATGGTCGGTGCACAACGGTGCCCCACAGACTTCGCACCGTTGTGACTGTGTCGCTATAGGCCTTTGACAGCCGAGAAAGGCCGCTCTCCGGAGGTGACTTTTCCTGTTGCGCCTGGGCCGTCTCTTCCATAAGCTGACCTGCGACGACTTCTAGTTCCAAAACCCACGGTAGCAATCATGAAGCGCCGGGGCATCGTACGACAGTACGTTCCCTCTGCTTTCAAGGCGAAAGGAGTGCTGGACCTATGGCCACCCCACCCACTTTACGACCTAGGCAGCGAAGGCCGGCATCCGGACGCACCCTGCCCTCCCCGCTCTCGGATGGTATGCGGCAGCGCCTGGAAGAGGTCAATGCGCTGGTCCATTGTCAACGCCGGTTTCGACGAGACCCACTATCGCCGGTTTGGAATGAACCCACCCCCGCCGATTCCGGCGGATTGAGGAACATCGAATCCGGCTGCACTGACGTGAAGAGGCCGGCTCGCTTCTTCTCACGAAGCCGATAGCTCTCTCCCCTGATGTTGAGCACGTGGCTGTGATGCAAAAGGCGGTCGAGGACCGCCGCCGCGACCACGGTGTCGCCGAGGAGCTCGCCCCACTCGGCGAACCCCTTGTTGGAGGTCAGGATGATGCTGCCCCGCTCATAGCGGGCCGAGACCAGCGTGAAGAATGCGGTCGCCGCCTCGCGGTCGTAGGGAGCCAGCCCGAACTCGTCGACGATCAGCACCTTCGGCGCCACATAGACGCGGAGCCGCCGGTCGAGACGATGCTCAGCTTGGGCCCGGCGCAGGTCCTCCAGCAGATCATAGGCGCGAACGCAATAGACGCCATGCCCGTTCTCGATGGCGGCGATGCCCAAAGCGACTGCCAGGTGGGTCTTGCCGACACCCGGCGGTCCCAGGAGCAAGATGTTGGTGGCATCGCTGACGAAGGCGGTTGACGCGAGCTCGCGGACCTGGCGCTCGTCGATCGACGGTTGGAAGCTGAAGTCAAAGTCGGCGATCGTACGGACGAATGGCAGGTGGGCCAGACGCGTGCGCGTGATCAGATAGCGCTCACGCCGTGCTGAGGCCTCCGCGCCGAGAAGATCGACGAGGAAGTCGGCGTAGGAGAGCTCCTTCTTGCTGGCGGTCTCCAACCTGCTGTCGAGCACGGCGGCCGCTTCGGCCAGTCCCATCTGCTCGAGGTGATGGCGTGCCTGCTCCAGCGCGATCATCGGCCACCTCCCACGCCCAATAGCGCGTCATAGGATGCCAGGGGCCGGCGCTCGACCTCGACGCTGGGGAGCTGGCGTGCCAATGGTTCAGGCTTGGGCCTCCCGTCGCCCAGGTCGAGACCCTCCCACTGGCCAGGGAGAGCGAGACGCTCGCCAGGACGCTGGGCGCGAGGATGCACCGCGACGCGCTCGTTCCCTATCCACAGCTCAACGGTCGTCTCGTTGGGCTGCACCTCGATGCTGCGGCCAGCCCACCGCCAGGGGACGCCATAGCTGGAGCCCTGCCAGCGCACGAAGCCATCGCGACCGACCAGCCGCTCCTCGCGCAGGAACGGCATGAGCCGTCCTCGGTCGGGCAACGAAAGCAGGTGCAGGCGCTCCTGACCGAGCCGGTCGATGGGTCTTTCCCGTGTCGTGCCGTGCACCCGAGCGTTGGCCACGCCCGCGCACCAGGCTTGGGCGCGCCGGTTGAGATCGTCGAGATCCGTGAATTCAGCGGTAGGCCAGAAGTTCCGGCGCAGATATTGAACACCTCGTTCAACGCGCCCCTTCGTTCGTGCCCGATACGGACGGCAGAGCCTGATGTCGAATCCCACCCGCAGCGCGAAGTCCAGGAAGCGCTGGTTCCACTGGGGGCGCCCATCGCTCTCGCGGCCGAGCACCACCACCTTGGCGTTGTCATAGAGGCCATGGCGGGGAACGCCGCCGAGGGCCTCGAAGGCGTTCACATGGCAGCGGATGAAGGTGGCGACATCAGCCCTCGGAACGAACTCCACATAGAGCGCTCGCGACCAGCTGAGCACCAGCACGAACGCCCATACCGACCGTCGCCGTCCTTCCGGAGTGAGATAGGTGAAGCTGCCCCAGTCCACCTGGGCCTGCTCGCCAGGCTCCGTCTCGAAGCGCACCGTCGCCGCCGGCACCGGCGGACGCCGTAACGGGTGCACGAATTCCTTCAGGACGGTGTAACTGCCGTCGTAACCCATCTCCCGCAGCTCCCTGACCAGGATCACGCAGTTGTCCACGCCCATGCTCACGCGCCGGTGCACGTGCTCCTTGAAAGGGTCAAGCTTCGACGGCCGGCGTGGCCGCGGTTTCGCCTTGGGTACGCCAGGATCTCGCACATATTTGCGGACCACATTGCGCGAGATGCCCAACATCCGGGCGATTCCCCGGATCGACTGGCCCTTCCCTCGGAGCTCATAGATCTGCTTCACGGTCCCACCTCCTAGCATGTTCGTGGGCACCTCCGCCTTCGTTTGGCGGAAGGTGTACCCCATCGGAGGTGGGTCTATTCCATCCCGGCGCTAGTGGGTCACTTTAATCCCGGCGATGACA
>JBJKQC010000170.1:0-3590 GCA_046705745.1 Dehalococcoidia bacterium | reverse complement strand
GAAAAGCAGTTCTTGCAATGGCCCAAGTGCCGAGACGCCATCCCTCGCCAGGGCGCCCGACACGCGGCAAAGGTCGCTCAGCAATAGCTCCGGCACGCGCTCGCCTGCAAAGTCCCAAATCACGGTGCGCAACTTATGGCTGACGTTGAACGTGAGACCATGGTCTATGCCCCATACGCCCCCACTCTGCGCCACGAAACAATGGCCACCCTTGCGGTCCGCATTGTTGGCGATGACGTCGAAGGCCGCCATGCGAATGACGTCTGCCCGACAGACGTCTCTCAGCGTGAAGTAGTTGGAGTCTGGCACGGGCAGCACGAACAACTGGAGCGAGCCTATACCTGCTTCGCCCTCTCGTATGACAGTCGGCGGGACCATTGACCAGCCTAGCAACCGGCTGAGCTCGAACGCAGCGCACTCCCGCTTGTAAAGAGTGCCGGATGGGAAGTCCCAGAGTGGCGCTTCACCGGCGCGGGGCTTATAAACCCCAAAGCCGTGGCAGTCGGCCAGCGTGAGCTCCACAACAAACGTGTAGTTGGACGAATTGGGGTGCAGCCAGCCATCCCCTATTTCAGCGTCTCGTAGGAACCGGATGGCTTCCTCACTGGTGGGCGGAACATGATGGGGCCCTCGGACGATCCGCTCGGCCGGGTAAGTCCGATGCAGGCGGCTCTGGATCATAGGGAGTTCAATTTGCTCGCGGGCAAGCGTGAGATTCGCCCTCGCTTACAGGCCCGTGGCATAGCGGACAGCGTGGTCGGCCCGCGCTGTGGACTTCAAAGGCCTTGTCGGCCATATGGTTCAGCGTGTCCCGGTCCACCCAGAGCGCTACGGCGTCTTCCTCGTCATCCTCGGACCTCTGGGCTAGTATCATATACTTCCCCGATCCCCTGTCATGGGCCAGCGCGAGGCCGACCACCTTGAAGTCAAAATCGGCATCGATGTGCAAGCCTTCCCCTAAGCCTTGATCGAAGCTCTGCTTGACTCCCGTACGGAGCACTCGTTTCACCGTGAGTGCTAGCTCGTATAGCTCCTCTTTCTCTAACCAAAGGAGAGCAGAACCGCGTTCTCCCGCTGCTCGAAGGCGGAAAAAACGATGTCCCGGCGGCCCCACAGACTCCGGTTCCAATACCGCGCACGCACCGAGATCATGGCGCGCCCGCGCATAGTCTTCCGCACACACAGAGCACCCCCAGGCAACAGCGCTACCCCGCGCAACGCTGATCTGAGCGTAGCCCGAGGCCCTTGGAGTGTCAACGGAGACAGCACGACCTCAATCGTCGAACATGGCACCTACGGAGAGGCCGCTGTGGATCCGGTGAATCGCTTCCCCCAGCAGCGAAGCGATGGAGACAACCTTAATCTTGCCATTGCGCTTTTGCGCCGGGACGGGCACGCTATCCGTGCACACCAGTTCCTCGATCGGCCCCTGGGCAAGCCGCGTCGCTGCGTCACCAGAAAGCACGGCGTGCGAGCAAGAGGCATAAACAGCATTGACACCCGCCTCAATAAGCGCTTGGGCCGCGTTTATCATGGACCCTCCGGTGTCTACTTCATCGTCCATCAGAATGGCCGTTTTGCCTTTCACCTCGCCGATGATGTTGAGCAACTCGGTCTTGTCCATATTCCCCGCCACGCGGCGCTTTTCGATGATAGCCAACGGCGCGTTCAGGCGCTCCGCGAAGTCGCGGGCCCGCTTGGAGATGCCGATGTCTACCGCCACGACGACCGGAGCCGCCAGCCGCTTGTCCGAGAAATAGCGAGTGAGAATGGGCATAGCTGTGAGTTCGTCCACAGGGATGTTGAAGAAGCCCTGAATCTGTCCCGCATGGAGGTCCACGGTCAGCACGCGATCAGCCCCGGCGGTCGTCAAAAGATCGGCGATGAGGCGGGCGGTAATCGGCACCCGAGGCTGGTCCTTCTTGTCCGTTCGCCCATAGCCGTAGTAGGGGATTACTGCCGTAATGCGGCCCGCCGACGCACGCTTGGCGGCATCGATCATGATGAGCATTTCCATCACGTGATCGTTCACTGGAGTGGAGAAGGACTGGACCAAGAACACGTCCCGCTGTCGGATGTTCTCCTGAATGCGAACGAAGGTATTGTCGTTGCTGAATTTAAAGGCCTCCAGCTTGCCAAGGGGGATACCCAAGTACTCGCATATGCTCGTGGCCAATGCCCGGTTGGCATTACCGCTGAAAACCTTCAACTCTTCGTAATGCGCCATGGAGCTCTCTCTAAGGTGGCTTGGTGCGGCCCGTTCGGTGCTCTGAACCATACTGCCCTTCGTCTCAGTCCTGATCGACGTGCGGCGTGCTTTTCGCGGTCACGCTGCCTACCTAACGGATTGCCCACGCGAGGGCTGCGAGAAGCACCCTAGGTCCCGAAAATCCATTGCCGTGGGCTCCATCCCTTCAGGCAGTTGATCGACCCGTACCGACCGAGTCTGCTTTCATGCGGGGGCGAGAGGCTTCTTTCATCCTCCGGAAAGCCCCACCGTAAAGCGGCCTCGGTCTCCCACCAAACGGAACTGCGGCACCAAGACGCGGCGATCGGCGCCTTCTGTCACCCGCCCGATGGGCGCCGCGTTGCCTCCGACGGATGCCACGGCCGCCAAGGCCTGTTCTACGGCGTTCTCGGATACGATCGCGCAAAAACCAATGCCCATATTGAACACCCGGAACATCTCGGCATCATCAATGTGGCCTTCCTCCTGGATAACGCCGAAAATAGCTGGGACCTCCGGAAGGGTATCGATCATGTAGCTAACATCCGCGTTCAACCGAGTGAGGTTGAGGAGACCGTCGCCGCTAATGTGCGCCAGACCCCGCACTTCCACCCCGGAGGTCAGGAGGGCCATTGCCTCCGGTACATAGATATGTGTCGGCCGCAGTAGTTCTTCGCCAACCGTGCAGGCGCATTCTGGCAAATACCGATCGACGGATGAGGGCGGCTCCAGCAAAACTCGCCGTGCCAGAGTGAGGCCGTTTGCATGAATCCCGTTGCTCGCCATGCCCAATACCACATCGCCCGGCCGTATCTCCGTGCCTGTCAACGGGTGCCGGCCGTCCAGCACACCCACGCAGGTCCCGGAAAAGTCGAATGCATATCCCTCTCGTGGACCGGTGAGCGTGTCGGGGTGCTGAGACAACTCTCCCCCCACTATGGCCACCCTCGCCCGTGCGGCACCATCATGCATGCCCTTACCTAGCTCCGTCAGAAGCGCCTCATGGGGGTACTGGAGGCTGATGTAGTCAACCAGCGCCACAGGCTCCGCGCCCACGCAAATGACGTCGTTTACGTTCACGGCCACGCAGTCCCACCCGATCCCTTCGTATCTGCCTACCATCTGGGCTACGACGGATTTGGAGCCGACGCCGTCCGTGGATATGGCCAAGAAGAGCCGGTCGGTGAGGCGAAGCACATTGGCAAAGAAGCCGATGGAGACGGCCTGCTCACCCATTCCTGTACGGAAGTCCTTGGTCTTAGCGACCCAGGGCAGCAGCCCTGAGAGGCCTACCGCCGCAGCGGCGGTGTCGACGCCAGCGGAAGAATACGTGAATTGCCTTGGGTGATTACCGGCCATAGGG
>JBJKQC010000169.1:0-7731 GCA_046705745.1 Dehalococcoidia bacterium | reverse complement strand
AAACGTCCCTGGATCCCGGCCCTTCGGCTACGCTCAGACAGGCTTTCACCGAAAAGACAGAGAGAAGCGGGCAAGCGGAACTAGAGGAGAGGTAGCAATGACGACGACCGAGAGCCGGTCACGTGTCCCCTATGTCAGCATGCGCGAATACATGAAGGTCCTTGAGGAGCGTGGACTCCTGAAGCGGATCACCGCGCTCGTGGACCTAGACTATGAGTTAGGCGCCATCTGCTACCGTGACCTCGTCCGGGGAGGCCCTGGCCTGTTGTTCGAGAACATCAAAGGGTATCCAGGCATGCCGCTTGCTGCCAACATCATGTACAGCTTGGACCAACTCGCTATCGCCTTCAATGGCGAGCGCGACTGGAACAAGCTCCACGAGCGCGTCAAGACGGGGCTTAAAAAACGGCTGCCCGCTAAGCGCGTCGAGTCCGCCCCCGTGCAGGAAGTGGTCATCGAAGACGAGGACGTGGACCTGGGCATACTGCCCACTCCACTCTGGCACGAGCTGGACGGTGGCCGGTATATTGCCACGACTGCGGGAGTGGTCACCGTGGACCCCAAGACCGGCGCGCATAACATGGGGCAGTACCGCTCCATGATCATCGACAAGAACCACACCACAGTGAAGATCCAAGGCGACTTCAAGGTCGGCGCCGCCCCGCCGCAGGGTTCGACCTACGGTGGCGCGGGGGACCGAAACGGCGCAGTGCATGTCCTCGAGAACGAGGCCAAAGGCCTTAACACGCCCTGCTCCATCGTGCTGGGCATGGACCCACTACTGGTCCTGGCCGCCGGCACCGCCGTCCCTGAGGACGACCGCGGTCTCGCCGAATACGACGCCGCCGGCGCGTGGGCGGGCCGTCCCGTGGACCTCGTCAAGTGCAAGACCAACGACATCCTCGTTCCAGCGCAGGCCGAGATCGTGCTGGAGGGCGAGATCCTCGCAGGCGAGCGTCACTACGATGGTCCCCACGGCGAGTCCTCCGGCTTCTACAACAAGAACTATCAGGCCTTCGTCTTCAAGGTCAACGCCATAACCCACCGGAATGACCCTATCAGCTTCGGCCTTATCTGCGGACGCATCGAGGACTACCCCCGGCCGCTGATGCGGTCAGGCTCCATTCTGAACACACTGGTAAGCAAGACCGGCTTCACCAACATCAAGGAAGTCCATTTCCCGGATGCTGGCGCCGGCGGCGTCATCATCATCCGCGCCAAGATAGAGAGCGCAGACCAGCCTATGCAGATCATCAAGTCGGCATGGGACCATCTCCGCTACCGTTGGGTAATCCTGGTGGACGAGGACTGTGACGTCCGCGACTGGAACGACGTGTGGTGGCGCATCGTCTCATATGCCGAGCCTACCAAGCACATAGTGTTGGGCAAAGAACTGCCACGGCCGCTGGGCAGGCCTGGCGAGATGGACTTCATACCGCCCAAGCAGGGCATGGGCATCGACGCCACCCGGGAGCACAAGGTGACGGAGTTCCCGCTGCCGCCCGCGTCGAAGCCGACCATGGAGATTCTCAACAAGGTGGCGGAGCGCTGGGACGAGCTGGGCTTACCGTAGGAGCATCAGAGCACCTGTCCTTCAGGGGGAGAGGGTTGGGGGTGAACGGCGAGGGCGTCATCAGATGGGGAGACCGGATGCCTTTTGACACCCGCGCTCTAGCCCTCATCCTAGTCTTACCCCTCAAGGGGAACGGATCACTCAATGATGCCAGAAGAGAAGGTATATGCGCAGGATCATCGTAGGCATCTCGGGGTCTTCGTCGCCGCACTATGGCATCCACACACTGAGGACGCTGAGCGAGATGCCGGACATCGAGACACACCTCATCCTCTCCGAAGGCGCGCATCTCTCCATCAAGTATGAGGCTCCGGAGTGGGCGATAGACGACATTATCAAAATGGCGGACGTGTACCACGACCCGCGGAACCTCGCCGCCAGCGTTTCCTCCGGCTCCTTTAAGACCGATGGCATGGTCATCGTCCCCTGCTCCATGAAGACGTTGGCCGCCCTCGCCCATTCCTACAACAGCGACTTGATTACTCGCGCAGCCGACGTCTGCCTGAAGGAGCGACGGCGGCTGGTCGTCGTAGCCAGGGAGACGCCCCTGCACCGGGGTCATCTGCTGAACATGCTGGCCGTTACCGAGATGGGCGGGATTATCCTGCCGCCCATTCCGGGCTTCTACCACCAGCCCAAAACCATCCAGGACATCATCGACCATACGGTCGGCAAGATCCTCGATCTGCTGGACATCGAGAACGACCAATTCAAGCGTTGGACCGGCAAGGAGCCGGACTAGCGTCCAGCTGCTTTCGGAGGCATCCTTCACTGTGTCCAAGGACTTCGGCCGCGAGCTGCCGGATGACCTGTTCAACATCCTCTGGCACGAAGACCCCACCCTCGAGCAGGGCAAGGCCATCGTCCTGATGACGGTAGACGAGGAAGGCCGGCCGCACCCTGCCCTGCTGTCCTACCGGGAGGTTGGCGCGCGCGACCGGAGCACGCTCCGCGTCGTGACGCACAGTAGCAGCCATACCACGGCCAATATGCGCCGCAATGGGATCGTCACTCTCGTCTTCGTGGACGAGCGCATGGTGTACTACGTCAAGGGGGACGCCAAGGAGATTCCAGCGGCACGGTCGGGTACGTCCCACCACTACGCGACCATGGATATCGCCATCCGTCACGTGCTGCAGGACTTCGTTGGCTCAGATGAGGCCGGGGCGCACATCACTTCCGGCATCACCTTCCATAGCCCCCGGCGGTCCTCGCGAGAGCCAGGTTGATTGCAGACCGCCGTGGGCGGGCTGGACATATTCCCGCGACATTTCTCCCCCGATTCATCCTTCCGGCTGCCAGAAGGATACGGGGTCTGCGACCTTCGGTCGAAATGGCACGGCCGGCCGCCAAAGACGGATGTCTTGCTAGGCGGAGGTCCCTGGATTCCGGCCTCCGCCGGAATGACGGAATCGAAGGACGAATCGCTACGCTCTCTGGGTCTGGGCCTCCTCGATGCGGCGCATGAGGTCGATGATTTGTGGCATCATCGGCCCATAGCGGTCGGCGTCGTCGTTGGCGAAGCCCTTGTGGTAGTTGGAGCGGAAGACGCCACCCACTGCGGCGGCCCACTGGCGGGCCTTGGCCTCGTCCCACTCGCCACCATGGAGGACTTCGGGCAACTCCGAGGGGTCACGGAAGACGTTCATGGGATCCCCGCCGTCCTCCACGATGCGCATTTGCTGCTCGAACTGGCGGCGCAGGTAGATGATGGGCGTGTCCGTCCGGCCAAGCTTCTCCTTGTTGCGGTCCGTGATGTCACCCTGGGACCACCAAGCCACCATGTCCTGGGCCAGGACGAAGTCCATGACCGGCTTGCCGTTGTCGTCCGTGATGGGTATCTCGTACCAGGGAATGACGTCCTGCTTGGGCGCCTGAACCTCTGGTGGGGCCAGGTAGCAGCCGTAGGCGATGTGGTAGGTGTGAGTGTCGTCCATGGGCACACGGATCTGGAACTCCTGGCGCACCTGCGCCGGCCCGCCCGTCTGTGTAAAGAAGGGGAAGACCACCGTGGAGTGGCGCGTGACCTTGTCGGCATCGGCACCCAGGGCCTTGGAGTACCGCATGCCCTTTTCCATGCCGTACTTGGTCGGCCGGACCCAGACGCCCTCGACGCCGATGCCGCCCTTGATGCGGCTGTAAAGGGTGTGCATGGCGTCCCCAGCACGCTCCTCAAGCTTGCCCTGCTTCTGCAGGACATACTTGAACAGGTGTCCGTGGAGGTAGACGCTGTGGGCCGGGTCGCCGGTGTTTTCGTGGCATTGGAGCCAGTTGCAGGGGATGATCGACACGCCGATCTGGCGGATGGCGTTGGGGATGACGAAGAGGTCCCACGGCGGCAGGAGCGGCGCGGGCTCCGGGCCCATGTAGGCCCAGACCAGGCCGCCCATCTCCTTCACCGGGTAGGCCTTGATCTTGACCTTGTTCTTGAAGTTGCTGTCCGGCCCTTCAAGGGGCGTATCGAGGCAGCGGCCATCGGGCCCAAACATCCAGCCGTGGTAGCAGCAGCGGAGGCCTTCTTCGTCGGGGATGCCGTACTGAAGGCCCGTTTGACGGTGCGGGCATCGGTCGTGGATGAGGCCCATCTCGCCCTTGGTGGTGCGGAAGAGGACGAGGTCCTCGCCCAGGATGCGCACGTGGAGGACATCCTCGTCCAGGAGCTGGGCATAGGGACGTATGGGTACCCAGTACCGCCGCATCAACTCACCCATGGGCGTGCCGGGGCCTACGCGGGTCAATCGTTCGTTGGCTTCGACGCTGAGCATTGATGGCCTCCTTGGTCTAGTGGACGGGTCTGATCGACGGCTTAATCCGTCTCCGATAACCGTTCGAGAAACCCTTCGACAAGCCCCCCGGGGCGAACGGTTACCGAATGCGCCCTAACGCATGGGCGTCGCGGAGTCGGCGCGGTCGGCCTCGTCCGCATAGCTCACGATATCGTAGTCCGTGCAGTCGGCCTCGGCGCCGACGCGCCCCTCATCGAACGGGCTCTCGATGTACTTGACGCGGACGGACTGGCCGTCGGCGGACGGCAACAGCACCTGAACGACGGAGCCGTCTTCCAGCCAAAGCTTGTCGCCGGACCGCAGGCTGTTGATCTCCATGCCCTGCACCTTTCCTTTTGGGCGGTAACGGACTGACTCTTGGAATTTACCATTTCCCAGGTTGGAGTCAATGGAAAGAGCGTGCCGGCGGGTGGGCATCAGACAGCCTGGCGAATGAATTCGCGGCTGGAAGGCTCCGCCGCCAAGTCCGCCTTAGGACGGGTCTGAGACCCGCCCCTACGATTCCGCCCCCACGGCCTACCCCCGGCCCCCGAGAGGGCGGCCGCTGGGCAGTGGAGAACACCGGTACCGTGGAAGATCTCGTGCGGGAGTTGTTGTTGGAATGGGGATGTCATGCGCTTGCCTCCTCTTGATAGGCCTGGCTATCAAGGGGCGCGAATCGGGCCCTGTGACGCTCCATTAGGTCGAGGAGCTCTTGGACCTCCTCCCTGGTGGCCAAGTCGGCGGAAGCCGCAGGGGGCTGGCCGGCGGAGGCGTCCGGCTGCTCCGCAGGGGAGTCCGGGGCTAGCCCGAGGCGGCGGCGCTCGCGGAGGTAGCCGAGGAGGGTGCGGAGGGCGGCGTCGAGCTGGGGCGCGGCGTCGGCGTCATCGCGTTTCCAGAGGCGGGCGACACGGCGTCGCTGGGCGCGGACCATTTGGTCGAGCAGGCGAAGGTTGTCCTGCCGTGCGGCGGCGTTGGGGAAGAGATGCCGCCGGAAGCGGCCGATGGCGGATGCAGAGGGCACGGCGTCAGCGCCATATTTTTCCGCCAGAGTGTCATGAGCCCGGCGATATGGCGTGCCTCCCTTCAGGAGCTGCACGATCTCCTCAAAGTAGGGTGATGTGGTGACGGTGCTTGGTGTGGTCATGGGTGTCCTCCAGTGCGCGGTGGTAACCCGAATCAGGGCCGAGTCAAACCCGATTCCGAGCCGATTCGCAGGCGAGTCAGGGCCGAGTCAAGGCCGAATCAGAGCCGAGCCAAGCCGAGTCAGCGGAACGGGTCCCATCAGGCCGCGGCGAGGCGCGGGGGCGCCGTGCTGCGCGCGAAATTTTTTCTCGGCCGCAGCGAGGCGGCTGGCGAGGCGTGATGCGCCCGGGAAAGTATATATGTTCTATTATACCATGGGGCGGCACTTTGCGGAAGAGGGCTGATGGCAGGATGGCAGAAGGAGGTGAGAAGTAAGAAGTGAGAGGTGCCGGAATCGCGAGCGAGCAGGACGCCGCAGCCGCGAGCGGGCGCCGGGCAAGGCCAAGGCCGGGGCGAAGCATTGGTGGGCATGGCGTGCGCGGGCAGAGCGAAGGCCAGGGCGGGTCTGAGACCCGCCTCCTTCGACTGCTTCGCGCTCAGGACAGGCTCTACAAGTCCCCGCCCTCCGCGAGACCATCCCGTAGGCGTGACAGGCGCCGGTTGACGAGGTCGAGGGCGGACGTGTGGATTGCGCCCGCAATTCGCGTGGGGAGAGCAGGATGCCCTTCGACCCGGACAAGCACCACCGGCGGTCGATACGGTTGCGAGGGTATGACTACCGGCAGGCGGGGTCGTATTTCGTGACGGTGGTCGCGCACGAGCGCGCGTGCCTGTTCGGCGATGTGGCGGAGGGCGAGGCGCGGCTGAGCGAGGCAGGGGGAGATCGTCGAAAGGTGTTGGGAGGAATTGGGCAAGCATTTTCCCGACTTTGTCTTGGACGCGTTCGTGGTGATGCCGAACCACGTGCACGGGATTGTGGTCATCCGGAGCAAAGGTGAAGCATTTGAGCGTCCATCAAGGGCGACCGCGTACTTCCCGGCCTCAAATGCTTCGGCCCTACCTCGCCCCACACGTCCCAAGGGTACGCTGGCTGGATCTCTTTCCTCCGTCATCCAGAGTTTCAAATCGATTTCCACACGCAAGGTGAACCAGGCCCATTGCAATCCTGGGGTTCGAGTCTGGCAGCGCAATTATTACGAGCGTGTCATTCGGAATGAGGGGGAGCTGCTAGCCCTGCGGCAGTACATTGCGGAGAATCCGTTGGCGTGGGCGTTGGACGAGGAGAATTCCGTGGCAGACAGGGCCCAGGGGCGAAGGCCAGGGCAAGGCGGACGCCCGGCGGGGCGGAGGTAGGAGCGAAGCATTTGAGGCCAGTGGCGTGCAGACGCCAGGGCAGGTCTGAGACGGGGTAAGGCGAACGCCGGGCAGGGCGGAAGTAGGGGCGAAGCATTTGAGCGCAGATTGACAGCGTCTGCATGCTCCCGGCCTCAAATGCTTCGCCCCTACGACGAACGCCAGCGTATCTCGCAATCGCCGGGCATGGCGAAGGCCAGGGTCAGGTCTGAGACCCGCCTCCTTCGACTGCTTCGCGCTCAGGACAGGCTCTACAAGTCCCCGCCCTCCCTCATGAAGCTGCCGGCGGACTGGTAATGGGTGCCGCGAAGAACCTGGCGACGATCTAGGCTCTCGAAATGAAGAGGCGCCCGTGCTACGGGGCGCCTCTGTTCGTCCGCTGGCTTTCGGCCTGGCCTACGGCGTAGGTGATGGCGTCGGTGTCTGCGTCCCCGGCGTCGGCGTGGAAGCCGGTGTTGGCGTCGGCGTGGGTGTAGGCGTTGGCGTCACCGGGGTTGAGGAAGGAGTAGGCGTCGGCGTTGGAGTGGCGGGCGTGGGAGTCGTGGTTGGCGTGGGGGTAGGCGTAATCTCCGGCGTCGGTGTGGGAGTGGGAGTCGGCGTTGGAGTGGCCTCAGGCGTTGGAGTAGGAGTCGGTGTCGGCGTGGGAGTCGTGGGCGTTGCCATTTGGGCCGAGGCGGTGTTGGCCTTGGTGGTGTCCGGCGAAGGGGGCAACTGGCCAGCCGGGGCGATCTGGATGCCCTTGATCATCGGGTAGTTGGCGCTGGCGGAGAAGTCGATGTCCAGCACGCCGTCCGACACCGAAACATTGTCCACCTCCTTCACCAGCGGCGTGGCGAAGCCGGCCTCCTTGTAGACATCGATGTTGCCCAGGTCATGGCCCTCGACGTTGACGTCAAACACCCGCTGGCCCGGCCCGGTGATGCCGCTGTAGGTCTCGGCGAAGACCAGGCGCACCACCTAGGCGCCGTCGGGCACGATGACCTCTTATCCGACAATGCCACAGCGCTCGTAGAT
>JBJKQC010000168.1:0-5602 GCA_046705745.1 Dehalococcoidia bacterium | reverse complement strand
TTCCGGCAGTGACCGCTATGACGGCACGATCCAGCGTGAAGGGCGCGCCGGCAAGTCCCCGGAAGGTATTTTCGACGTCATCGCTCAGGAAGACATCCGCGGAGCATGTGACGTACTGCACGAGGTGTTCGACGCCAGCGGCGGCGCAGACGGGTTCGTCAGTTTGGAAGAGTCGCCGCGCATCGCCCGTGACACGCAAGCCAGCGTGCGGGAGGGGCACCGGCTGGCGGAGCTGGTGGACAGGCCGAATCTGCTGGTGAAGGTGCCCGCGACACCAGAGGGCATTCCTGCCGTCCGGCGCCTCCTGACTGAAGGCGTAAATGTAAACATCACTCTGATGTTCTCATTGGAGAACTACGATGAAGTCGCGGAAGCGTACATAGCCGCGCTGGAGCAGCGCGCCAAGGAGGGTTTGCCGCTGCACTCCGTGGCATCGGTAGCGTCAATGTTCGTGTCCCGCATTGACACCAAAGTGGACGGCTGGATCGACGACATGGCCGCCAAGACCGACGACGCCGGCCGCCGGGACGCCCTGCTTGAGCTCCGCGGCAAGCTGGCCATCGCCAATGCGAAGCTTTGCTACCGGCGCTACAAGCAACATTTCCAAAGCGATCGGTTCGCCAAGCTGGCCAAGCAGGGAGCGCGGCCCCAGCGAGTGCTCTTCGCCTCCACATCCACCAAGGACCCCACCTACCCGGACACTTACTACATCGACAACCTCGTCGGTCCAGACACCGTGACAACCATGCCGCTGGAGAGCGTTCTGGCCTTCCGTGACCATGGCAAGGGGGCGGCAACGCTAGAGGAGGGCTTGGATGCCGCGCAGGCGGCGTTCGACCGCGCGGCCGAGCTAGGCATTGACATGAGCAAGGCTATGAACGAGCTGCAGGACGAAGGAGTGGTCCGGTTCGCGGACTCTTATAACGACCTGCTGCAAGACATCGCCAAGGAACGGGACCGACTGCTGGTATCCGCGTGACCATGGGCCGCAGCATGCTGCGTTCCTATTGGTCTTCCGGAGAACTGCCTAGGTCTTGTAGGACGGGTCCTTCTCGTCCAGCATCCGCAGCAGCGCCGTCCATTCACGCGAGCCATAGGCACGCCCGGATGTGAGTTGCCTCGCGGCGTGCTCGCAGACCTCCGAAGATGGCACGTGGAGGGGCTGACCCGTGGACATTGCCTGGACCTGCACTTGACAGGCCCGTTCCAGATTGTGCATCCGGACAAAAGCCTCCGCGACGGTGGCCCCAACGGTGAGCAGGCCGTGGTTGCGGAGGACCATCGCGTTCTGGTTGCCCAGGTCGGTCACCAGCCGCTCACGCTCATCCACATCCGTGGACAACCCTTCGTAATCGTGGTAGGCGATCCTGTTGTAGAAGGCCATGCCGTCTTGAGTGAGCGGCAGAAGGCCCTCCTCCAGGGTGGAGACGGTCATCCCATAGATGGTGTGCGTGTGCATCACGCAGTTGACGTCATGCCGGGCGCCATGGACGGCGCTGTGGATGACGAAACCCGGGATGTTGACCTCTTCAGGCCCGTCAAGCACGTTCCCGTCCAGGTCCAGCTTGATGAGGTTGGACGCGGTGATCTCGTCATATCGCAATCCGAAGCGGTTGATGAGAAATTCTTCGGCACCCGGAACTCGCGCCGTGATGTGGTTGAAGACCAGGTAGGTATAGCCGAAGTGGTGGGCTAGACGGTATGCGGCGGCCAAGTCCACACGCGTGCGCCATTCCTCTTCGCTGTATCGAGCTGGCCGATGCTGGGTCGCGGTGGTCGCCATTGGTCATGCCTCCGGGTTTGTTGCCATCAACATACATCGGATGAGGCTTGGCTGGTAATCCCTTGGAGGCTTGCAGCGCATCCAATGCTTGCCAGACGACAACTTCGTGCTTATATGCCCAAGGCACTCCGCACGTTTCTGACAATCCCTTCGGGCTGTTGCAATGCGTCTACCCGGAGGGCTCTTTCTGGTGGCTCCAAGGTCTGCATCTGACTGGCCAGGAGGTCTGGCGGCATGAAATGCCCATGCCGTAGCGCTAGCCTCCGGGCGATTGCATCGGCTGGCGCGTCCAGAAAGATGAACCGCACATTCGAGCTGCTCCCAGCGATCGTCCGACGATAAGCGGCTCGCAATGCCGAGCAGGCCAATATCGCGTTTTCCCCTTGTTCACCTATCCGGCGCACAAGCGCCGCTACCGCGGCCAGCCATGGCTCTCGGTCGGCGTCCGTCAACGGCACGCCTCGGCGCATCTTCTCGATGTTCGCGGGGGGATGAAGGTCGTCCGCGTCATGGAACTCCCAGTCGAGCTCGGATGCCAATAGGCGCCCGACGGTGGACTTTCCGACCCCACTGACCCCCATGAGCACGACAATCACGTCATTCACCTAGTTGACGGACAAGACGATTCAGGAGGAGGCCTCGGCGTAGCTTCCGGCGAAACGTTCGCCATACGCCGACGGCGGCCGGGACAAAGCTCCGCAGGCGCGCACCAACGACGAACCTCCCCTAGCCTGCCTTTCGCAGACAAGCACGATCGGTATTACCACCGAGTCTAAGGTGGCTGGAGCGATCGCCTACAGGTTAACCCTCAAAGGGCATGAGTAGTTCACCGGAGTCGTTGCATAGTGCCTGCTTCATGTCTTTGTGACGCACCAGGCCCTAATTTGAGAAAAGCACAAAAGGCACCGGCCAGCGCGACGCCGAGACGTCTTCGGAAGGGAGGGGGAAGACGGCGAAGGCAATCGCGTAGGAAGACCCGACCGGGGGATCCGACGGCCCGGGCCGCAAGAGTACTGCAATCGCAAAGAGGTGGTGCGAAATGCTGAAAGTCGACACGAGCCGCTTGCGCGGCCTTTTCCATGCCGATAGTCCGGTCTACCCGGAACACCCCGCCGTGGGGTTCATATTCATCGGCGGTGGGCAACCGTCCCACAACATCGTCCCGACGCTCGTCGACGAGGCGAACAAAGCATCCGTCCCTGCTTTCGGGAATTCCATCGATTTCGGAATCACGTCCGGAGCGTGGGACGCCGACGGCCAAGTCCATGGCCATTGTCTTCAGTGGGACGAGCCGGTACTGGACCGGCTGCAATCCGCAACTGCTCCGGAGATCCGAGAGCTGATTCATGTGGTCACCCACCGTGCCAGCGAGGGTTCTCGCGCACGCGGGAGCACTCTGATGGAGGTCTTCGGGAAAGTCCCTCCCCAAGACGACGTCCAAGGGATTCGTCTCGCCGTGTGGGGCAACTGGCCCACGATCGAACCAGTGATTCGCCACCAGTACGCGGAGCTGGTCCGGCGCGGGAAGTACCGCATCTTCTTCATCTTGCCCGTGGTCTATGAAGGGCCGACCTCCACGGCCGTACAGGTCCAGATTGGGCACATCCTCAAGGACTACCGACAGACCCTCCAGCGAGTAGCTGAAGACGAGCTGCGGCTGCCCGATACGCCAGACATAAAAGTGATCAAGCTCCAGTGGATACCGGCGGACGTGCTGCAGGGCGCCAACAGCGCATTTGCTTTGGAACAGGGCCTTGCGTCACGGATGGCGGTCTATGGGAGTGCCGCGTAATCGCGGCGTTCGCGGTAAGCGCAGGAATGAAAGGAGAAAAGACCATGGTGCAACGAGCATCCAACGGCCGTTCCAGCTCCAATGGCGTTGCCTACGAGCGCCCTGAGGAGACGGCCGCAATAATCCAAGAGGCTGCAACTGAGCAGCCACTGCCCAAGCCCCGCCGGCATAAGGAGTTTCCGGCGGAGCACGAAATGTATGACTTGGAGGTGGTGTTGCCGGGTCCGACCATGCAAGGCGACGTCCTTGGCTTGGACTACGTGGACAACGGCACCGCCGACCGGCTGTACGCCTACGCCGTAGTCTCGGTCTTCAGCGCTAGGGTCGGGTCCGCCGCGTCGCAGAGCTTCTTCCGCACCAGCGCTTCTAGGCCTGCGGCAGAGACCGGCAAGCAGCGCAACGGCAAGGGGTGGAAGGCCCTGGCCATCGAAGACCAAGACATCGTCGAATATCTGGACCGGTACCTGTTCCAGGAATACGCAGACTCGCACAAACCCGTGGAATTGGACCCGTTCATCCTGCTGGCATATCCAACGGACGTGCCCGGCCTGAAGCTCGCCGACGCGATCGTCACCCAAGAGGCCCCATTCCGCCTCAAGAGCACTAAAGGAGTGCGCGTCCTTGCCGATCGCTGGAAGGATACCCACCCTGCCCTCTTCAAAGTCCAAAAGCAATTCGACCGCTACCAGCGGCACATTTCCAACCCATTCCTGTGGGGCGGAGCGCTGGCTGGCCTAGGCGGACTACTGGTTGCAGCGCTGCTGGCGGTCACCGGAAGCATATTCGTCTCCGCGGCAATCGCCGCCATAAGCGCCATCCTGCCGATTTATATGGGTTCACAGGTGTTCACCTACCTAAGTCGCGGTCTGATGGCTCGCGAGCGGCTGGCGAAAGCCGTCGTGGACTCCCTACAAGAAGAGCTCGATACCGGGTTCCCTCGCTCCGAAAACGAAGTCTCTCTGTTCCCTGGGTTCGCGGTGAAACTCAACCTGACGCGCGAACACCCGATGTTTCGCGCCCTCATAGAACAAGAAGAGCTCTTGGCCGACGGCATCAACAACGCCGCAGTCCATCAGGTCTTCGCCTTGGGACGGCGGATCCTCAACAGACTGGCCGGCCGCGGGGCCGTCAACTCTGGCCTCATCATGCTGGTCAGCGCGGAGGCAAATCTCAACGTCATCGTCCCTCGCGTGGTGGCAGACTCGGTCAGCTCCGTCCCGCAGTACCACTACAACGACCCGTCCTACAAAGGCTCCGTGTTTGGCATTGTCATGCGTCCGTGGCAATTGGATGAGCTTCGATTCATGGGCCAGTACCAGCAAGCGGCCGACCGCTGCACCGACGCTCGCTGGAACCGGCGCAACCCTGTGCCAGAGCACGGGGCCATTCTCCGGCCCACCACCGGACCGCAAGAGCAGGGGTAAGCCATGAAGATTAAGCGGTTCACTGGCATGCTCATAGGAGTGGCGGCCGCAGTAGTCGCCGTCACGGCCTGGGGCCAGCCCGCCGCAGCGGCCACGATCCCCGGATTCTGCTCGACTAAGGCCAATGGTGGAGACCTTAGCCAAGTGGTCAGCGGGTCGACGGTCAGCATAGAGTGCCGCCTGCAAGCGGACCAGGGAACGCCTTATTGGATCGTACTCGAAACTGACGGAAATCCGGCGGCCTGGACTGTGACCAAATTGAACCCCGACGGTAGTACAGCCAACCAGCAGAGCTACGCCTCTCCGGAACTAATCATTCCAGCCGGTGACTACAGCGTACAGCTGGATGCCCAAGTTCCATCCGTCGTAGAAGTCCTTACCAAGCCGAGCGGCCTGCGGGAAGAGGTGGCCCCGGCGCAGACCAAGGCGCTGTTCACTGCCGAGGTCCGTGCGGCACCGAACGGGACGAACATCGCCGACCCTCAAATAGGTGACCTGACGCAACGGATCTCGACACTTGTGGATATCACGGCAACGGTGGTGCACCCCTATTACCAGACAGCCACGGGGCAGCTAGCGAGCACGCAACAATTGGCACAGCAA
>JBJKQC010000167.1:0-8447 GCA_046705745.1 Dehalococcoidia bacterium | reverse complement strand
CTTCCAACGTTCCCAAGCCCATGCTCCAACAGAGCAAGTCCTGCAACACCGTGTCATGCAAATCCCGTTGCAACGGACTGAGCTTGTGTCCCTTGGACGCACTTCTTCGGGTCAGCGTTCCGGGGAGGAACACGTCTCCTTCGTCTTTGACAGCCCCCCGGGTCTCGTAGTCCCGTGGACGTATCTCCTTGGATGGCCGCAACGGCTGCCTCGGAGGCACAGCCCACGTAGCCGCCTCACGTCTCATTGCACACCTCCCCACCGCACATCCCCACCCAGACGCGGATCAGTGCTTTTCTCCCCCAACTTGCTCATGTCATATGCAACATTACAGGTAGACAGAAACTCGGATAGTCACAAAAGTCACAAATCGGATACGCCTGAGTAATTTCACGGTCACCACCTTGAAATATGTCCAGGCGGGGGGCCTCATATCACCACTGCTCACGACGACGAAGGTGGCGGACCTGGCGTTTCCCCTGCGATCCGAGCGGCTCCTCCGTCTCGGCGCCAACAGCCTTGGACGCGATCAGCTGCGGCAGGCAGGCGAGCCAAGCGCCTCCTGCTCACTAGTCACTAGAAGGTGAGCTTCTCACCCACTGTAGCTTCGAGCGGTTCGATACGGTCATAGCCCACAGTCTTCCAAGGCCATTCCAGGTTTGTGGCCCAGCCTGACCGTCGTATCTGTTCAGTGCTCAGTGGTTGGCCAGTGAAAAGGTTCGCCAGTGAAAATTCGCGTGGCCTCGGTCCTCAGTCCGTTCGCCCTGAGGCTCCCGAAGGGGTCTTCGAAACCATCGAGGACCGATCGCTCTTGGACCAAGGACATTTCTCTGCCAACTTACCTACCCCGGGCCGCGCCTCTAACCTCAGCCTGCTACTCCTCCAAACCCGTACTGCACTGTCCAGGAACCGTCGGTCCTGATAGCCAAGCAGACGAGGAAGGTGTTGGTCTTACCACTAGTCAGGATGGAGGAACGGATTTCAGCCGGTCTGTCCAATGCTCAATGCCCGGGCCTCTCGAAAATGGCGTCAGTGTGCTGGCACAAAGCTGGCGCACCATGGTCGCGGCCTTCCAGCTATAGATCCCTCATAAGTGAAAGGAGGAAGGTGTTAATGTTCAAACGATTGCTTCTCATTGTGTCTCTAGCGTTAGCCGTCCCTTTCGTGCTGGCTGCGTGCACCAGTTCTGGCACTCCATCGCCCACGGGAACATCCGGGCCGACCCCGTTCCCCTCGGGAGGTGGCACTACTAGTCCGGGCATTGGCACGAGCACGCCGAGTCCCTTGACCGGCACGCCTTCGGTCACACCCTCAGGTTCGCCTAGTCCCGGCGGGACGACAACGTCCCCCTTCTCGACTCTGACGCCTACATCGACTCCGTCCTCGCTGGGGACAGCTACGCCCTTTGGCCAAACAGCAACCCCGGTCTCGCCCACCGGAGGTCCCGCAACAGCCGTTCCGGCAAGCGAGATCTACACCCTGCTTCTCCAGGCCCAGGGTAGCTCCGGCCAGAGCGGCATGGCAGTGCTCCAGGCCCAGGGTAGTAAGACGGAAGTGGGCATCGGCCTATTATCAGCCCTTGGGGGCGGCACGCAGGCCACTAACCTTGACGTTACCGTCTTCAACGGCACCTGCCAGTCGCTGGGCACGGCGGCCTACCCTGGAGGCTCGCTCAAGAACGGCATCGGCACGATATCAGTGAATGTGCCACTGACGACATTCCTCACCCAAAAGTTGGCGATTGCAGTCCATCCGACCGGCTCCACGTCGTCGGTGGTATCGTGCGGCGACGTATCGTCGGCCGTTCGCCTGGGTGGGACCGGCGGACCGCCCACGCCGACCTCGACGCCCTAGCAGACGCGCCGCAGCATGAGGCAAGAGAGGGGGACGCCCGCAGGGGCGCCCTCCTCTACTGAGAGGCCAAGGTCAATAGGCGGTCTTTCAACTGAACATAGCAGGCATTACCTTTCATTGAGGCAAGCATAAAACTAGAACATGTAGGGGCACCCGAAGGTGCCCCTACATGTGGCAAGGAGATCCAGAAATGGATGAAGAGCAATTAAGACGTCCGTGGCACGCCAGTCTCTTTCTCTGTGCTCGACGATAGTGTTCCACTGAGCCATGCCATAAGACCCAGAGCTAGTATGACACCGATCCAGATGACCCCGAGAGTCTGGCCCCGCTCAACGGACCATCCTCGCACGGCCCACAACACGGCCAGCGCTATGGTCCCGCCCGTAAGTATGATGGCCTGGAGCGCCAGAACGGCGTTCGTGGCCGCAACATACAGTCGTACGCGAGGCGCCTTTATGCGCTGCTCTGTCCCGCACCAGCCGCATACCTGCCACTCCTCTCTGACGGGGCGGCGACACTCTCGACAATTACGCATGATGCTCCCTCCCGAATGAACGAACGCTGATGGTTACGGGGCCTGCTTGTTGGTGACGCTGAAGGATTACCCTCTAGCGCCGCCTGAAAGGTCGAGCTGATCGATATTTCCCATGGAAAGCCGCGAGACCCCGGGAACGGGCCTTTGGTACACGTTTTCTTCGTATCCCTCCTCATCGTCCTGGCCGACGAGGGCCGGGGGCGTAGCGCGGCCCGCTCTCAGTTCTTCTTTCAACGTCTCCAATAGATTGATAGCGACATCGATGTATTCCGCAGACAGCGGCACGGTCAATTGCCGTCCCGCGGCCGATACATGGATACCGCCTCCCGGTCGACGCGCGGCCCGATGAATAGTGGCAGAGGATGTCCCAATGTCAATTTGCTGGTTTTCCCCAGAATATTCTGTCGTTTTCTCTGGAGCCGAGAATGGACGCCCCAACACTCGTATAGCATCGGTCAGATGTTTCTGAATTAGCGGGGCCCGTCGGACGATCTCATCCCGCGGCGACCGCGTGATCTCCTCGAGCCCCACCAACAGGCTCATGTCGTCTGGGACCTCTCCTTCGAACCGGTCGTACAATAACCGGAGGAGCTCTACCCGCTGGAACGCCTCCGCCCGCGCTTGACCTCCTTCCTCAGCATTCGCCGGATAAAGCACGCGCTGCGCGAGCGCCGAGACCCGTAACTCCCCCCGCCCTTCGACGAGCCCGAAGTCGCGAAGGGCCGCCACCTTGGCAAATAGGGTGCCGCTCCCCTCGGCCATCCCCAGCTCCCAAGCCAGCCCTTTCACGCTCACCGTCCCTTTGAATTTGGTGAGGATCCTCCCCGCGATCTCCACCGCATCCCCGAAACGAATGTCCGGGTACGTGTACGCGCCTAACTTCGCCATGTCTCCTCCATTCCTACCGGGCCCTTTGGGTTACCGCCCGTCAGGAGTTTCCCTCCCGACAGGCAGAGAATTTACTACGCTTAGATTAGTCCGTCAAGAGAATATTCCTTATTTATCTGGCTTATTCCAGCAATTCTCCAGATTGTTCTTCAGAATATCTCCGTCATTTGCTGGACGTTCTGCCAAGACTGCGAGTTTCTCCTACCGCTTCTTCCCGAGCGGTCAATATTTGCCTGGTCTCGCTAGGCCCTTCGCCTCTCCCTAGCGTCAACAGCGCCATTCGCTCCAACGTCCATTGGTTGTATAACGACAGGAGAAGCCATTAGAGTGACATTCGATCGGCCCAGCGAGTCGAACACGCCAGTGCAACCGTAGAGACGGGTCTGAGGCCCGCCGTGATGTTCATCCGAAGCTGTTGCGCATCTGCTGCCGGTAATTGCGGCCGGTGTTGGGCAACGCCGTTCCCGGTCTTGCCCGGTCCAGCTAACCGCTGGCCTGCAGTCCCTAGGGACGCAGAGCCCTCGGCTGGGAATCGAGGTGGCCTGCTGGCCTCATGCGCCCAATGGACTGAGGCCGGCGAAGCGGGTACGATGTTTGGGTAAACCGTCCACCCAGAGTTGGAGGCTAAATGCCCAGCGTAGGAGAGGCTGCACCGGACTTCACCGCAGAGACCGACTCCGGTGAGCATGTTTCCCTAAGTTCGCTACGGGGCAAGAAAGTGGTGCTTTACTTCTATCCAAAGGACAACACCACTGGCTGCACGCAGGAAGCGTGCGACTTCCGAGACCGGCAGGCCCTTATCAATGAAAAGAATGCCGTCGTAGTTGGCGTCAGCACCGACAACGTCCAGTCCCACGCTCGCTTCAAGCAGAAGTTCCAACTACCCTTTACCCTGGTAGCCGATCCCGACAAGACCGTAGCCCAAAAATACGGCGTATATCGGGAAAAGACCCTATACGGGAAGAAATCCCTGGGCACGGTTCGCACCACGCTCCTCATCGACGAGCAAGGGCGAATCAAGAAAGTCTTCGACAACGTGAAGGTAAAGGGCCACGTGGACCAACTGCTGGCGGACTTATGAGAACCTCCGGCAGCCGGGACACTTGATTGTCCATCCCACACCTCAGTGCTTCATGCCGCGCGGCTGCTTCCTCTGGAGATTAGGTAACGTATGTTGGCTATATTGCAGCGCGACAAGACGTGGATTGCTCCACTGGCGGCGCTGGCAGGCGCTCTTGGACTGGCGGTCACCGGCGCCTTATTGACTGGCCCCGTTATCGGGACGGTGACCGGCAGCGTTGAGGCTGCTTCTGCCGGATCGGGAAGCATTCTTAGCCGCGTCAGCGAACTGTTCTCCTTGGGTTTTGCCTTCAGCGCCGGTATGGTCTCATCCGTCAATCCCTGTGGATTCGTGATGCTCCCGGCCTACATGGGCCTTTATATGGGCGATGACGGCCACGAGGCGCGTCTTAGGAGCTTCCCAGCCCGTTTCCAGCACGCTGTGCTCGTTGGCTCCACTGTCACCGCGGGCTTCCTTATGCTCTTCGCGGTGGTCGGAATGCCGATCGGCCTCGGCGCAGGGCGAATCGTTGCCGCTTTCCCATGGATAGGTCTCACCGTAGGCGTCTTACTAGCGGCTGTCGGCGCGTACGTCCTTGCAGGAGGCAAGCTGTACAACGGCTGGGCCGCCCGCATAGCGGGGCGCTTGGGTGACCCAACGAAGGGCGGCTTCCGCAATTATTTCGTCTTCGGCATCGCTTATGGCATCGCTTCGCTGAGCTGCACGTTGCCTGTGTTCCTCGCCGTCGTTGGTGGTGCGTTCACCTCGGGCAACTTCATCGGCTCCCTCCTCCAGTTCCTGCTTTACGGCTTTGGCATGGGCGCGGTGGTCTTGGCCATCACTATAGCCATGGCCGCTTTCAAGACCGTGACAGTGAGGACCGTCCATTCGTTGCTACCCCGCATGGGCATCATCAGCGCCGGTCTCCTGCTCGCTTCGGGGGCCTTCATCGTCTACTACTGGCTTACAATAGGAGGGCTGCTCAGTTCCACCTAGGCCTGGATTGGTTTCGAGCAGCGCACCAACTCAATGGTCCCATCTCGGACAACGTACCAGGGGCAAGGAAGTCACGGATGTCGATGGACCCCAAGGAACGGCGGCGCGAAGGCTCGCGGCGCGCGCGGGCGGCGCTTACCAAGCGCTCGGCCGCGCAGAAAAGGCGGAGGAACAGGAATTTGCTATTGGGTGGCGGTGGGCTCCTTGCGCTGATTGCCGCTATCATAGCTTCTCTGGCCCTTCTTACGGGTGGGCATAACAACGGCCATAGCGGTGGGCCGGGGACAGTCGTGCCGACACAAACCCCTACTCAGATGTCCCAGCCGCAGCTCGACGCCTGGACCTACAACACCAGCCCTCCTTCTTCTGGGCTTCACCTCGACTATTGGGCGCCTTGGGGGTTACTTGGGATCCCGCTGGCGACGGGCGAGGTGATACACAACGCGGAACATGGCGGTGTGGTCGTCTGGTACCAGCCCAACGACCCGACGTTGGCGGGCCACGTCAGCCAGCTCGTGACCAGTATGGGGGAGGTACTTGTGTCGTCGCAGGCTCGTATACGGATGTAGACGCCAAGACCGCGGCGACCGGTTGGGGGCACATCCTGAAGCTCGACCTGTTTGACCAGCAGCAACTGACCGACTTCACCAACGCATATCGCGGTAAGCTAGGCCCGGAAGCGGACGTCTGCCTTAGTGATACGAACTCCACGCCGGGTGCCACCATGAACGGCTAGCGGCCGGCCCGCGCGCAACGGCCAACCACAATAACAAGGGGCGTTACAGTACAGCGCCCCTTCTTATTTTGGTCTCTATTCTTGGTTCCTAGCCCGCCGGCTCGATGCCAAAGACGCGAAAGACCCAGCCGAAGGCGTAATAGCTTGCCACGGCAAGAATCACCATCTGGAGGACCTTGCCAATGGCCGTCCAGAAAAGGAAACGCCAAATCGGGTAGCGCATTGTTCCTGCGAGAATGCCCACAACATCGAACGGCAGCGGCGTTAGTGCGAACACGAACAACACTGGGCCGGTCCAGCGCATGTACTGCTGGACCCGGTGGTACAGCCTGCTCTCGGCAATCGCACCATGCCCGCTCCTGCCAAGCACGTACCCCGTCAGCTCTCCGAATGCGCCGCCAATGCCGCCCGCAACGCCCAGCAACCAAGGGTTAAGCACCTGAGCGCTCGCGACTAAGACCGCCTGGCCAACAGCAGGCAGAAGGATTGTCGCATTGTTCACCAACATAATGATGGCGACCCCCAAGTAGCCCAGATCCCCGAGGCCTTCCAGTCCTTTCCGGAAGTGCAAAAGCACCACGGAGAGGGCTAGTGCGAACACCAGGACTATCACGGCCTGAAAGACCCATCGCCGTGTACTGGCTGGTGTGCTGGCCGGTCTCTTCATCGAAGTCGTCTCAAGGGGCGCCTAGAAGTTCCTGGGAAAAGCCGCAGGGCAAGGCAAAGAAGCTCTGGGGGGCCGCTTCGCCGACAGAGGGTAATCGAAGACGACCTAAGCTGCTAGGTTCACTGGAGCGGTTTTTGGACCCACAGTGAGAGTAGCCCCCGAACACCACCCAGGAAGACCACCCACCCTGCTTCAGTAGCGAGAGGCTGGGGCATCGACGCTGAGGTGGCCCGTGACTAGGTACATCACCCGCTCGGCGATGTTCGTCGCTCGATCGCCGATACGCTCGAGGTCGTGCGCGGTCCACAGGAGGTAGGTGGCGCGCTCGATGCTCTTCGGGTCCTGAAGCATGAGGAAAATGAGCTCGCGATAGACCTGGTCATAAAGAGCGTCAACCTCGTCATCGTCGAGGCAAACTTGGTTGGCCATCTTGACGTCCCTGTTCACCAACGCGTCCAGGCTCCGGTGGAGCATCGATGCCGCCTTCTCGGCCATTCTCGGAATATCTACCAGCGGCTTCAGCGGAGGCTGGTCCCCCATCATGATGCTGATCTTCCCGATGCCCTCCGCATAGTCCCCTATGCGCTCCAGCTCAACCGCTATGTGCAAGGTCGCAATGAGAGTACGTAGGTCCCTCGCCACCGGCTGCTGTGAGGCGATCAGGTCAACGACGCGGTCCTCCAGTTCCATGCGCTTTTGATCGATGAAGTCGTCCTCCTTCACGACTTCCTGCGAAGCCGCCACGTCGCGCTGCTTCAGCGCGTCTACGGCCTTTGCAATGGCCTTTTCCACCATGCTGCCGAGCATGAGCAGGTCTTGCTGCAAGGACTGGAGACTGCGATCAAAGGCCACTCGCGGCTGCTGCATGTGGCACGCTCCTTCCTGTTCGTACCGTTTTAATACCCTTCAATGCACTACAGGAGCCTCAGGACGTACAGTATTCCCCTTTACAGGGCTACTGGGAAGGACGTCCGACCTCAATCCGCGGGAGTCCGCCGTCTCTGGGGCTGCAGACCCTTATGCCATTCCCCACTTACGCCCACGGGGACCCCGTTCGCCCTTTGGCCCTAGTAGGCCTCGCGACTCCTGTCGGAGGCCTCGAAACCTGCTCTGAGTTCGGCCGAAGGATGTTTCCCGAAACGGGTCCCCCATCAACTTTTCGCCGAATCGGCATGCCCACCCGGCGGGCCATTGCCTCATCGAGACCGTAAGGGAATGGCATACACCATGGGCTCAGGCCATTCGCCCGGTGATGTAGTCCTCGGTCAGACTCTCCTGGGGGTTGGTGAACAGGCGAGAAGTCTCATTCGTTTCGACGACTTTGCCGGCATACAGGAAGACCACTCGGTCGGCGATGCGCGACGCCTGACTCAGGTTGTGGGTGACCAGAACAATGCTCACTCGTTCCTTGATGGCCACCAAGAGGTCCTCAACGCGCTGGGCAGACTGTGGATCAAGCGATGAGGTCGGCTCATCAAGAAGGATCACCTCTGGCCGTACCGCCAATGTCCGCGCGAGACATAGCAACTGCTGCTGCCCGCCGGACAGGCCGAAAGGAGACTCCCGTAGCTTGTCCTTGACCGCGTCCCAGAGGCCAACTTCCTGAAGCTTTTGCTCCACTTCCAGACGGACCTGGCGGGAAGGCACAATGCGATGGCTGCGGAGCCCCACAGCGATGTTCTCTTCGATGGATTGGGGGAACGGGTTCGGG
>JBJKQC010000166.1:0-18176 GCA_046705745.1 Dehalococcoidia bacterium | reverse complement strand
GTGCAGGAGGTGGTCAAGCACTCTCCGAAGGCTACGCTCGTGGTGGTCTCCAACCCGCTGGACGCCATGGTGCAGCACGCCTACACGGTCTCCAAGTTTCCGAAGAACCGGGTGGTCGGCATGGCTGGGATTCTGGACACGGCGCGGTTCCGTACCTTCCTGGCGCAGGAACTGAATGTCTCGGTCAAGGACGTGCAGGCGTACGTGCTGGGCGGCCACGGTGACCAGATGGTGCCGCTGACCCACTACACGACGATCGGCGGGGTGCCCATCAGCGAGCTGCTGAGCAAGGAGGCGCTGGAGCGCATCGTGAAGCGCACGCAGGCAGGCGGCGGCGAGATCGTGGCGCTGCTCAAGACGGGGAGCGCCTTCTATGCGCCATCGGCTGCCATTGCGGAAATGGTGGACGCCATCCTGCTGGACCAAAAGCGGCAGCTTCCGTGCGCGGCGATGCTGGAGGGCGAGTATGGGATCAAGGGCATCTACATGGGGGTGCCGGTGGTCCTGGGCGCTGGCGGCGTGGAAAAGGTCATCGAGCTGACGCTGACGGACCAAGAGCGCGAGCTGCTCAACAAGTCGGCGGACGCGGTGCGTGAGCTAGTCCAGGTGATGGCCAAAGCGCCCAAGGACTAGGGGAGAATTTCAAAGCCCCTCTGCCGGTGGGAGAGGGATAGGTTGAGGGTGAAACGCGGGCCGAGCGAGCGGCGAGTGCCTTGCAAAGCCGACGCTTCAGCCTCCATCCTAGCTTTCCCCCCTGAGGGGGAAGAGATCCTGAGCAAGGACGCGCCTACATTCGAGACAGCGGCAGATTCACAGCCGCCCACCCTGCGGTACACTGGGTGGGCGGTCTTTATTCGAGGAGGCACCGGCACTGGCACGCAAGGAGATTCCGTTGTACGCGTCTCAAGACGACCTGGACGAGCCCATAGCGCTCACCGACGTGATATTGGCCCTATACCTTGAGGGACTGCCTTCCCATTCTCATGCGGACGGGGAAGAAGCGTTCGACGCCGAACCCCTAAGCGACGCGGTCATCGGGGCCTTCGCGCTCGGCTGTGCGGTGGGCCTGGAGTACCCGGAACGGGTGCGGACGATACTGGAGCAAACGCACCCAGGGGAGGCCGAAGGTATCATCGAGCAGTGCAAGGCGCCGCTGACCATGCAGGTGGCAGAGGCCCGGCACGCGGCGGAACCGCTGGAGCCAGAGGACTTCGTGGACTCCTTGGTGGAGGCCATTGGCCAGGGGGACTACGCCGACGCAGATACGGCCCAAAATGCGCTCAGCATGAGTTTCGAGTACGGCTGTATTCTGGCCCACGTGGAGCGGGGCGCCGCTATGGTCGTCCGCAACGCGTTCAATAGGGACCAAGAGACGGCCGTCAGGGAGTATGAGTCTGGCGACTCCGCGGACCTTCCTACCGGCCCGGACCCCTACCAGCCGCTCCAGGACCTCGCCCGCGAAATCGTCACTGCCTATGAGGCCGACATCGGCTTCTGGCCTTAAGTCTGTTAGGCACTACAAGCGTTCCGAGTGAGTCCCGACGAGAGTCTTCGCAGGTCCCAGCATCCGTTCGCGTTGCGGACACGGTGCGTTATCGACTCTTGACAGGTCTCGCCGCAGCCGGTGGGGCGACGGGCCGAGGGACCCACGATGGGCGCCGGATGGCCAACGCTATGAGCGCGCCCACGAAGACAAAGAGTGAAATCCAGCCCTGCTGGTTGATGCCCAGATACGCACTGTAGCTGTCGAAGCGGATGAAGGAGAGCAGAAAACGCGCGGCTCCGTACAACAGCCAAAAGAGCGCGAATACGGTCCCCTGAGGCTTAAACCTCCCCAGCGTCCAGTACAAGAGGCCGAAAATGGCCATGTCCGCCAGCAGCTCGTAGCCTACGGCGGGGTGCATGGGAGTGGGCACGGCCGGCGGGCAGGGTTGATGCTCATAGGGCGGACAGGTGATATTCAGGTAGTATCCCGGGCTGCTCGGATTCGTGTAAACGACTCCCCAAGGAAGGGACGTGACACTGCTGTAGTGCTCGCCGTTGATGAGGTCGCCGATGCGTCCGATCGCTTGGCCCAAGGCGAGCGCCGGCGCCGAGAGATCCAGGAGCCGAGCCACCGGGAAATGACGCCACATGGCATAGGCCCATCCTCCTAAGACTCCGCCGATGAATGCCCCGTAGATGCCGATGCCCCCGTTCCAGATGGCAATGATCTGGCCGGGATTGGCGCGGTAGTAGGACCAGTAATCCTCGACGTGGACAATCCGAGCGCCCACGATGCCGGCGGGGATGGCCCACAAGGCGGTGGACCATACCATGTTGTCATCCATACCCGACCGGCGCGCCAAGTAGGCGACCAGCCATACCGCCACATACAAAGCCACCACGGCGAAGAAGGCATGCCAGGTGATGACCAGGCCCCCGATATGAATCATGTCGGGAGACATCGGAATCCGGATCATGAAGAATTACTCCTGTTGTACATGCCGGGCTCATCCGCAGCATGCCCAAGGATACGCCGTTCGGCTGTGGTTCGTACACGGGCTGTATTCCGTGCTTCGGCTCAATCGTGCCGAATCCTGTAGAGAAATGTTCGTCTGAACGGCGGCGTTCCTTTGCTATCAGTCATTCAAGACATTGAAAAGCTGAAAGCAGCTCGTCGTTCATGACGGACTCGCCGGTGACTGATGTAACATCCCGGCGCATACATTTGGCACGACCGTTCATAAAGGATGCTTGGAGGTGTGGATATGGGCCGCTTGGAAGGCAGGGTTTGCATGATTACCGGGGCCGCCAGCGGCCAGGGACGCGTGGCCGTCCAGGTATTCGCGCGTGAGGGCGCCAGGCTGGTCCTGGCTGACAAAGATGAGGAAGGGTTGACGGAGACGGCGGCATCGCTCGATGGTTTCAAGGGTGACGCTTTGGTCTGTCCGATAGACCTCACCTTGGAGTCCGGCAACCAGGAGATGGTGCGGGCGACGCTGGGAAGGTTCACTCGCGTGGACGCGCTGTATAACGCCGCCGGGCTGGTGAAATTTTCGTCCGCGCATGAGACGAGCCTGGAGGACTGGCGGTTCGTCATGGACCATGAGCTGACGATGACATTCTTGGCCTGCAAGCACGTCTTGCCCGCGATGATGGAGCAGGGCAGCGGCAGCATCATCAACATGTCTTCGCTGTCGGGGTTGTTCGGGACGCCCCGTCACGCAGCCCACGCGGCTACCAAGGCAGGCATCGCCGGGCTGACGAAGCAGATAGCCGTCGACTACGGCCCAAGAGGCATCCGCTGCAACGCGATCGCGCCCAGCTTCATCGTCTACGGTCCAGGCCAGCGGCGGACCGCATCGCAGACCAGGGCGCACCCGCCGGAGGGCATTCCGCTGGGCCGTCACTGCACGCCGGAGGACACCGCCAACCTGGCGCTGTTCTTGGCGTCCGACGATTCCAGCTTCATCAGCGGGCAAGTGATCCGCGTGGACGGAGGTCGTTCCGCGGCGGGATGATAGTGACTACGCCCCGCGCACCTGGTAGACCCAGACCTGGTGGAGGACGTCAGGCTCGGTCTTTGGCATGGACTGGAAGGGCTCGCCTCGCTCCACGAGCCGCCATTTGCCGGTGCGCTCCAGCGCGGCCTGGCGCTCCCGAAAGCCGTTGTTCTCGTACACGTCCGGCCGTAGAGTGAAGATGATATAGCCGCCCGGCCGAACGATCCTTACGAACTCATCCAGAGCGGATGCGGGAGCATGGCCGAGGGTCAGCGTGCCAACGCAGGTCACCGCATCAAACGTGTCGTCGGCGTAGTCCAGCGGCTCGCCCAAGACCATCCGGCGTAGCTCACCGTAGACGCTCTTCTTCCTGGCCTCTTCCAGCATGCCGTGGGACAGGTCGATGGCGGCTATATCATCGTAGCCCATGCGGGCTAGCAGCTCTCCGACCAGTCCAGTGCCAGCTCCGGCATCCAGGATTCGTGCCGTCTTAGGAACGTACCTAGCGACGGCTTCGGTGGCGTTCTTCGGCGCCACATAGCCGTCGGCGTGCGCGTCCAAGTCGGCCTCGTAGTCCTTGGCCCATTGGTCGTAGCGCTCGTTGAGCTCCTCATTGCTTTTCGATGTGTAGACCCATTGCACTCTGTCGTTCGGCATGACGCCCTCCAAGAGAAATATGAGAAGTCGAATGGGAGAGCCAGGATGCAGGGAGCTTCGCCGTATGCTTGTCCTGCTGGACGGGTGCTTCCCGCCCCAGCCCTATATCTACAGGGCAACCGTTCGTCAGCCTGCCCGTGCAACGGGAGCGACCACGGCGGTAAGACGCTCAATGGCAGGTGGTACTGCCGAGGATGGGCGGACGCCACTCCGTAGCACGGCCGCAGGCTTCTGATACATGCGCGGGAAACCGAACGCCGTTGGCAGGGGTGCCCGAGATACGCACGCCGTGCTCTTCGATACGGTATTCCCGTTATGTGTAGACCGGCGTCAGGGTTTCGCGCCAGCCTTATACTCTGACGCTGGCCTTGTCCAAGACGGCCCTAGTGCTCACCACGTGCTGGCCTAGGCCGAGCTCCTTGGGCGACAGCCCCATGGCGAGGCCGAGGAGCTGCGGCAGGTGCAGAATGGGCATGCCGATCTTTTCGCCGCGCTGCGCCTGGGCCTTCGGCTGCTGGCCGTCCAGGTTCAGATGGCAGAGCGGGCAGGGAGTGACCATGCAGTCGGCACCGTGCTCCTTGGCGCTGGTGGTGTGGTTGCCGACCATGGCCATGGAGTTGCGCTCGTTAATGAGCATGATGGGGAAGCCGCAACACTTGGTGCGTCCGGGGAAGTTGACGGGCTCGGCGCTGCACGCCTCGATAATCTGCTCCAGGTAGTGCTCACGGCCGGGGTTTTCCTTGAAGCCTAACGCGGTAGATGGACGCAAGATGTAACACCCGTAGAAGGGCGCCACTTTCAAGTCCGGCAATGGGTTCGTAACCAGACCGCGGAACTTGTCCAACCCGACTTCTTCCACCAGCACCCATGCAAGGTGCTTGATGACGACGCGCCCGGTGTATTCCAGGCCCTCTGGCTTGAGCTCTTCGTTGATCTCGGCCAGATAGTCGGGATCGGCAAGCAGCCGATGATTGGCCTGCGCCATAACACCCTGGCAAGTCGAGCAGATGTTCAGGATGGTGGTGAGACCCATGCGCTCGGCCATGGCGAAGGTGCGCGCGTTGAGCGTGTCGCCCAGCTTCACTCCCTTTTCCTGCAGGACGCCTGCGCCGGTGCAGGAGGCCCCGACGATCTCTTCAAGCTGAAGCCCCAGCTTTCCGGCGATAGCCATGGTGGAGGTATATAACTCGGGCGTGCCGCCCCGAGACACACAGCCGGGGTAAAAAGCGTATTTCATTGGTCCCATCCTCTAGCCGCTTCGCGGCTGCGTTTGACTTACCCGATTCCTTGTTGACGCGGCGAACGCGCTCGCGGCGTGAGCATTCCCCCTCATCCTTCGGACCCGCTGAGGACAGGCTTCCACCTTTGCCACTGGGGAGAAGGGATGATTGAAAGGGAAAAGAGTTTTCAGCCTCCCCGCTTCGCCCGTTCCCAGACTGGAAGCCTCGCTTGCTGCTCATCGATCCGCTTGAAGATGCGACCGACGTGCTCCGCACCGGGGCGCTTCTTGTGCAGCGGCCAAGGCGCGGGGAACTTGCCCCGCACCAGGGTGCGGATGCCCAACGGGGCCTCCGAGAGGAGCTTGGGGAAGTTGAACTTGCCCCAAGACTCGACAGCCAACATAGTCTCGTCCAGCCAGCCGGTGTGTGACACAGACTTCGTGAAGGACTCAACGTGGCGTCCGCCCGAGTTCTTGGCGATACCAGCCTCCATGATGGACTCCCGCAACTCCATAATGCGGTCCATGGGGGCGACGGCCTTGGGGCAGACCTCCACGCAGTAGTAGCACCGAGTGCAGTCCCACACGCCGCCGTACTCGTTGAGCGTCTGCAAGCGCTGGCTGTCCGCGTCATCACGAGGGTCCGCCACGAAGCGGTATGCCTTGGCCAGGGCGGCGGGACCGATGAAGTTCTTGTCCACCTCCAAGGCCGTGCAGTCGGACACGCAGGCGCCGCACATGATGCAGCCCATGGGCGTGAGGAGGTTGAGCATGGCCGCGTTGGGAGCGATGAACTCTTCCTCCGGCTCGGCCTTGGGCTGCAGGTATGGCTCTACCGCCCGAACCTTGCTCCAGAAGAACTGTAGGTCTACCACGAGGTCTTTAACGACCCGTTGGTTGCCCATGGGCTCGACCGTGATGGTCTCGCTGTCATTGGACACGGTCGTCAACCGCGTCTTGCAACCCAGCCGGGCTTGGCCGTTCACGCGCATGGCGCAGGAACCGCAGATGGCGGCGCGGCAGGAGCAGCGCAAGGCCAAGCTGGGATCGACTTCCTCACGGACCTTTATGAGCGCATCGAGGACCGTGAAGTGGTCGGGCACGTCCAGCGTGTAGTCTTGGAACTGGGCGACGGGTTCCGGCGCCTCGGGATCGTATCGGCGGACACGCAAGTTTGCTTGCATCGACTATCCCTTCTTCACCCTGTCTGTGTCTTGTCACGCAAGGTGTCTGCCTTGGTAGGCAAGCATAACTGCCTCACCCAATCTCTCTCATCCGACAAGCCGGAGTCTTCGACCCCAGGGAGAGGGACCTTGGGGCGGGCCGAGGCCCGCCCCTTGGGGAGGTGCCCTGCTAGTACACTCGTTTCTGCGGCTCCCATTTGGTCACGGTGACGGGTAGTGTCCCCGTTTTAGGCCCGTCCGGCGAGTAGCTGACGGTGGTGTGCTTCAACCAGTTGGCGTCATCACGGTCCGGCATGTCGCGCCGGAAGTGGGCTCCGCGGCTCTCTTTGCGCAGGAGTCCGCCCAGGCATATGGCTTCCGCCACGTCCAGCATGAAGCCGAGCTCTGTGTGGAAGATAAGGTCCGTGTTGTACACACGTCCACGATGTCCCACGGGCAGGTTGGCGTACTGGTCCTTCAGGGCCCGTATCTTGTCGACCGCTGCCGGCATAGCTTGCTCGTCGCGGTAGACGGCCAGCCGCTCGTTCATGATCTGACCCATTTCAAGTCGCAGATGGGCCGTCTTGTCACCGTTGTCCTTGCGGTCAAACAAGGCTTTGATGGTGGCCTCTCTGTCGTTTTGCAGAGCGTTGGACACCTTGAAGTCCGACACGCTCTTAGCGTACTCAGTGGCTTCTTCTCCCGCGACCTTGCCGAAGACCACGGTCTCCAAAAGCGAGTTCGCGCCTAGGCGGTTGCCGCCGTGCACGCTGACGCACGCAGTCTCGCCAGCGGCGAAAAGCCCTTTGATGCCGCTCCAAGCGTTGTTGCCAGAGGCGTCCCACGTGCGGGTCTTCACGTCGGTCTTGATGCCGCCCATGATGTAGTGCTGGCCAGGGCGTATGGGCACGGGCTGCTCTATCATGTCCACGCCCGCGTAGTCCAAGGCGGCCTCGTGGATGTACCTCAGTTTGTTCAGGATGGCCTCGCGGCCCAAGTGGCGGAGGTCCAAGAGGACGCAGCCATTGACGCCGCGCCCCTCCTCTATCTCAGTGGCTTCCGACCGGGAGACGACGTCGCGGGAGGCGAGCTCCTTCATCTTGGGAGCATATTTTTCCATGAAGCGCTCGCCCTTCGAGTTGATCAGGTAGGCGCCTTCACCGCGTGCAGCCTCGCTGAGCAATACACCGTTGCCAGCGAGTGTCGTTGGGTGGTACTGCACCATCTCCATGTCCAGAAGGGTCGCGCCAGCGCGATAGGCCAGCGCCATGCCATCGCCCGTGCAGATGAGCGCGTTGGTGGTGGGCTCGAAGACTCGCCCAACGCCGCCGCTCGCCAGGACGACGGCCTTCGCGGTGATGGTGTGGAGCTTTCCAGTGAGCATCTCCATGGCCACGACGCCGCGGCACTCGCCATCTTCGACGATGAGGTCGGTAACGAACCATTCCTCATAAGAGCGGATGCCCGCTTTTATGATCTGCTCGTACATGACGTGGAGGATGGCCTGACCGGTGATGTCAGCGACGAAGAACGTGCGGGCGTAACTGGCGCCCCCGAAGGCGCGGGTGCCCAGGCGGCCTTCCTCGTCACGGTTGAAGATTACCCCCATGTGCTCCAGGTTGATGATCTCATGAGGGGCCTCCGCGCACATGTACTCGATGGCGTCCTGGTCTCCCAGATAATCGCTTCCTTTGACCGTGTCATAGACGTGGGAATCGACCGAGTCTTCGGCGCCTCGAAGCGCGGCATTGATGCCGCCTTGGGCAGCATTGGAGTGGCTGCGGACGGGGTGGACCTTGCTCATCATGGCAACGTTGGCCCCCGCGCGATGGGCGGCTATAGCCGCGCGCATGCCGGCTAACCCCGCACCTACCACCAGAACGTCATGGTCTGCCATTCGGTTCTTTACCTGCTTTCGTATGAGTTGCGAGTCAGCCCTGCACTATACCATGCGTTCGCGTCGCAGACAATGAAACGCTCATAATGGTGCGCTGGGAGCGAGTTCGGCAGTCGCAAGAATAGGCCGCGCAAATCCATAGCGCACGTTCGCGCGGTCTATTCTCTGGAGAATGCCGTTGAAATGGCAGATGGCAACTACGAGTTTCGTCAAGCTGTCAGGCCCGCGCTGTACGACCTGCCTCCGGGTTCGGGGTTGCGTTGCCTACGCTATCACGGGTTCTCGCTGTCGGATGTGGGCGCGGACGAAACGCTCGACGATGTGCGACGGAATGGCCATGCCGACGTTGGGGCCGGCCATAATGGCAGCGATACCTATGACGCGACCGGCCGCGTCCAGCACCGGACCGCCGGAATTGCCGGGCCGCAGCCGCATGTTCACCACCAGCCACTCCCGCCGTCCGTCCACGGCGGGCAGGCCGGGCCAGTCGGCCCCGACGCCGATCACGGCGCCGGATGTGACAACGCCGGAGATGCCCCAGGGATGGCCATGGGCGAAGGCCAGCTCGCCGGGCCGCAGCGCTTGGGAGTCTCCGATAATCGCGGGGGCCAGGCCAGGCACGTCCACAGCAATAGCGGCAAGGTCCGCGTCGGCATCCAGCGCCGTCAACCGGCCTTCTACGGCCTGACCGTCCAGCAATACCACGCTCACCGGGCTACGGTGCGCCACGTGGGCGTTGGTGATGACGAGGTCATCGCGCCAGACTACGCCTGCTCCGCCGCCGCGGCGCGTCCGTACGTGGACCAAGGACCTGCGGACGGCTTCCGCTGCCCCGGCCAATGCGTTGTTCAAGTTGGCGATTGTCGTCATGACGTTAGCCTCGCTCGCCTATGGTCGCCGCGAAGTCGCGGACCTGTCCTCCGCGAATGGCGCGAATGGTTACCTGGCGGTCTGCCCCATCCGCTAGGGCGCCGAAGAGGTCGTCGAGGTGCCGGAGGCGCGCGTCATCGATCTGCACGATGACGTCGCCCAGCATGAGGCCCGCGCGGTCCGCGGGACTGCCGCTTTCCACGACGGTCAGCATGAGTCCGTTCTCTTGGCCCAACTCTTGAGCCAACTCCTCGGGGAGCCGAACGGGTTGGGGCGTCACGCCCAGATAGCCGCGCCGGACATGTCCATGCGTGAGGATGGCCTCCGTCACGCGCTTGATATCCACGGCTGGGACGGTGGGCGTGGCGGCGCGGATGAGGGCGGACGTGTTCATGCCATGCGCGGCGCCCGTGGCATCGATCAGCGGCCCGCCGGAAAAGCCCGGGTGCATTGCCACGTCCGCTTGCAAGTACCGGTCGAAGCGCCCGCCGCCGGGGCCTTGCCAGGGACCACCGATGGCACTGGCGATGCCCATGGTGGCCCGGACGGTCTTGCCGGGCCTGCCGAGCGCCAACGTGATGTGGCCCACTTTGAGGGACCCCGAGTTCGCCCAGGCGATAGGGGTCAGTCCTTGGGCCTCCGCCTGGAGCACGGCGATATCCGTGGCCGGGTCACGGCCCACCACGCTCGCGGGCATGCTCTCAGGTCCCACCCCGACCTTGATACGCTCGTCGCGATCCACGACGTGATGCGCCGTGACGATAACTCCGTTCGTCGACCACACGATGCCACTGGCCGGGAAGCGGTCCCGCGCCTCCACACGGGCGACGCTATCGGCGGCCTTGGCTACCGCGCTTGCTAACGCGTCTGATATTTCCGAAAGAATGCTCATTTTGTTTCCTCCTAGCTCCTCGCCCGGCGCCGGCGCAGGGCGCTGTGATACCAGTGTGGGATGTTCATAGAAGGAAGGCCCCACCTGTTTAGGTAGGGCGTGGCCGTAGGAAGGGGTGGCCGGAGCGTGACACCGGAAAAGACAGTGGAAGGCTTTCGCTTGCATCTGTATCATGCGACCTGCATCTGATAAGTACGGCAAGGGCTATCGTCTTAATGATCTCACTGGGCGCGTAGCCTGGAGCAGGGATGCGAGTATGGACATATCAGGGGAGGGCTCATGACCAGCGGCAAGATGATCCGTCTCACCAGCTTGGCCTCCTGCGCCGGTTGAGCGGCCAAGTTCAGTCCTGAGGACCTCGGCGAGGTCCTGCGACACTTGCCCGCCATTCAGCACCCGGACCTGTTGGTGGGCGCTTCTACAAGCGATGACGCAGCCGTCTTCCGCTTGAGCCCGGACTTGTGCCTCGTGCAGACGGTGGACTTTTTTCCTCCCATCGTCGATGACCCTTACGACTACGGGGCTATCTCGGCGGCCAACTCCCTGAGCGACATCTACGCCATGGGAGCGCACCCGCTGCTGGCCATGAACCTGGTGTGCTTCCCGGACGACCTCCCGAAGGATGTCCTTGGCCGCGTACTCAGAGGCGGGGCCGATGTGGCGCAGGAAGCTGGAGTCCTGATCGTAGGCGGCCACACCATCGTGGACAAAGAGCCTAAGTATGGTCTGGCCGCCACCGGCATTGTGAGGCCAGAGGAGTTTGTCACCAACGCGGGGGCCAAGCCGGGGGATGTGCTCGTACTCACTAAGCCCATTGGCACTGGCATCATCACGACCGCTGGGAAGGCAGGCAAAGCGCCGGAAGGGGTGCTGTCGGCGGCGGTGGCCCATATGCGGACCTTAAACCGGGCATCGTCGGAAGCGATGGCCGCCGTCGGAGCGAATGCATGCACCGATGTGACGGGATTCGGCCTGATTGGGCACCTCCGCAGCATGATGGAGGCTAGCGGTGTCACAGGCCACCTGCGCTATGGCGCGGTCCCTCTGATGGAAGGTGCCCAGGAGTTGCTGGAAGAGGGATTCGTCCCTGGAGGGACTCGCCGCAACTGGGAAAGCCTAAGCAAGCTCGTCCGGTGGGAGCCCGAGGTCTCCGAGGAAGCGCAGTTTTTGCTGTGCGACGCTCAGACGTCCGGCGGGCTCCTCATCTCGCTCCCGGAGGAGCGAGTCCCCCGCTTGCTGGAAGAGCTGAGCTCGCGGGAGACCATGGGCGCCGTCATTGGCCACGTGGCCCCTTCGGAGGGCATCGCCGTAACGGTCCAGCCTTAGTTTTACTTTTCCAAAGGTGCCGTATTGCCCATTTCTCAAGATGCAAACACCCCAATTGAGGACATTGCGCGGGACATGGAGGAGTCGGCGGCCCGCACTTTCGAGTTGCTGTCGGACCTGCGGAATGGCCAATGGCTGGGGCCGGCAATGGCCATTGTGAATCCGCCACTGTGGGAGTTGGGCCATGTGGCCTGGTTCTATGAGCTTTGGACGCTCCGCAATCTTTTCGAAGCGCGCTCCCTCATCGAGCACTCAGACGATCTGTATAACTCCGCAGAGGTCCACCACGACACGCGCTGGGACCTTCGTTTGCCGCCGCCTGAGCGGGCCCAGGCCTATTTGCGCGATGTGATCGGCCTTGCGATGCAGCGCCTGTCCTCCGTGGAGGCCGGCCCACGCGAGCGGTACTTCTACCGCCTTGCCACGTTGCACGGGGACATGCACAACGAGGCATTTACCTACACTCGACAGACCCTCGGCTACGGGCCGCCGCCGTTGACCGTGGCCACCGCACTCGCAGAGGCGCTGGAAGCGGAACCCGGCTTCACGCTGCGGGATGTGGCGGTGCCCGGCGGCACGCTGATGCTTGGCGCCCGGCCGGACGAGTTCCCATTTGTTTTCGACAATGAAAAGTGGGCGCACCCGGTGGAAGTTGCTCCCTTTCGAATGGCAAACACGCCGGTGACCAACGGTCAATTCCTTGAGTTCGTGAAGGACGGTGGATACCAGCGTGACGAGCTCTGGAGCGTGGAGGGCTGGCAGTGGCGCACGCGGGCCGGCGCGGAGCACCCCGTCTATTGGCAGCTTGAGGAAGACGGCGCATGGTCGCGGCGTGTATTCGATACCCATGTGCCCTTGGAAGAGTACTTGCCCGTCATTCACGTGAACTGGCATGAGGCGCAGGCCTATTGCGCCTGGGCCGGACGCCGGCTTCCGACCGAAGCTGAGTGGGAGCTGGCCGCAAGTGGGGCGCCGGTAGAGGAGGGCGGCTCACCTGAAGCGAAACGGCACTACCCATGGGGAGATGAGCCTCCCAAGCCTGAACGGGCGAACCTAGACTGGGCGGCCCGTGGCGTCATCGACGTGCGAGCGCTCCCAGCGGGAGACAGCGCTTTCGGGCTACGGCAGATGCTGGGGAATGTCTGGGAATGGACCTCAACTACCTTCGGGCCCTATCCCGGCTTTGAGGTGGACCCTTATAAGCAATATTCGGAGCCATGGTTCCATACGCACAAGGTGCTCCGCGGCGGATGTTGGACCACGCGGTCACGGCTAATCCGGAACACTTGGCGCAACTTCTACACTCCAGACCGGCGGGATGTGTTGGCAGGGTTCCGCACGTGTACCAGGGACTGACTAGGGGGACGTGCTGCGCATTCAAATCGTCACGCCCGCGCCGCGGGGATCGCGTTATGGAAATCGCACCACAGCCATGAGGTGGGCGCGTATCTTGCGCACCCTGGGCCATCGAGTCGAGGTAGTGACCGATTATGCGGAGGGCCACCCATGTGACCTTCTGGTGGCACTGCATGCGAGGCGCAGCGCGGAATCTATCCAACGCTTCTACGACCTTCACCCTGAGTGTCCGCTGGTGCTCTGCCTCACGGGCACGGACGTTTACCAGGACATTCATACGGACGCGTTCGCTCAGCGCTCCATGGAGCTTGCGGACCGTATCGTCACCCTCCAACCCGAGGCCATGCTAGAGCTCCCCGAGCGCCTTCGGTGGAAAGTGCGCCCCATCATCCAGTCTGCGACCCAGACGCCGGGGCCCGGTCCCAGTCCCGATGCCCGTAGCTTTGACGTGGCCGTGGTGGGACACTTACGCTCGGTGAAGGACCCCTTCCGCACGGCACTGGCCAGCCGGCTCTTGCCATCCACGTCGCGGATCCGCATCCTCCACGTGGGCGGCGCCATGACCAAACCCATGGCGGAGCGAGCGTGGAGGGAAATGGAGCGCAACCCGCGCTACCGGTGGCTCGGCGAGCTGCCGCGCTGGCGAACAAGGCGCATCATGAAGCGCAGCCAGGTGCTGGTGCTCACCTCCAAGCTAGAGGGCGGCGCCAACGTCGTCTCTGAAGCCTTGGCGGATGGCATCCCCGTCATCTCCTCCCGGGTCTCTGGTTCCATTGGGCTTTTGGGCGAGGACTACCCTGGCTATTTCCCCGTGGGGAACACGCGGGCATTGGCCGGGATGCTGCGCCGCGTGGAAACGGACCGAGTGTTTCTGGATGAGATCCGCGAGTGGTGCAGGCGTCTCACTCCTACTGTGCTACCTTCATCAGAGTTGGAACGTTGGCACGAGACGTTGGAAGAGCTGGTAGGCGCGCGGCCCCTGGCTTCCGGCCTCCCTGTAGCGCTGCGGCGCGTGTAGGCCGATTTGGAACGCTCTGGCGGCCGACGGTAGCATGCTGGCGACAGGGACTCCCCGCACCATTGCTTAGGGTGCGGGGAGTCCCTGTCGCTTTACAGCAATAACTGCGCAACGAGTCCGGTGGCGATCCCAGCTACGGCGACCACCAGCATGGTGCCAGCAAGCAACCGGGTGGGGAACGCCCGACGCACCACGTAGAGGGATGGCAGACTGACGGCGGGAAGCGTTAGTAGCAAGGCGCCCGCGAGGCCCGGAGCCACCCCATAAACGAGGAGCGACTGAACGACCGGAACTTCCCCGGCTGTTGGGATCACGAACAGCGTGCCGGCGACGGCCAGAAGGACCAAGGCGATGATGCCGAAGGAGAGTTCCGATCCGAGCGCCGGAAAGAGCCACGCGCGGGCTGCTCCCAGGGCCAGCACGATGACGAACCATTCCGGAATGATCATCATGGCGAATTTCGCGGCCGTCTTGACCCAGTTGGCCAACAATACTGCGGGGGAGGGGAGAGTCGCTGCCTCATCCTCTTTTCGAATGATCTCTTGAGCACCCTCTGCTGACGGGTTGCGCCCCGCGAGACGAATGCCCACGATTGCGATGGTGGCGACGAGGACGATGCCACCGACCAGGCGGAGCAGCGCCCATTGCCAGGAGAGCACGAAGGCTGTGAAGACGATGGTCGCCGGGTTCAGCAGGGGATTGGAGACCCAGTAGGTGAGGGCGGCGCCCGTGGAGGCACGGCTTTTCTTGAGCCCCACTACCAGTGGGGCAGCGCAGCACGTTCACATCATGGAAGGAACGGCGGCGGCGCCTGCCGCCAATGTCGACCGAAGCCCCGTCTTGCCTAACAGCCTCACGACCCAGTCACGTGGCACCAGCGTTTGCACGCCGGCGGCGGCGAGGATGCCGACGATGGTTGCTTCCCAGACGGCCTTTCCATACACCACGGTGTAGTGCCAGGCGGCGGACCACGAGGCCGCCGGCGCCGAAACTCCCGTGCCGGTAATGATCGAATTGCCGATGCTATGCTTGAGGGCCGCGTTGAACGCCTTGTGGAAGTACGGGTCCCACTTGACTATGAATAGCCCTACCATCATGAATACGATGAACAGCAATGTACCGAATATGTACAGGTATGGTCGGGTAGAGATTGGTCGCTCAATGTTCGCCGTCTCATCCATCAGTGATGATACCTCTTGGGTAGACTGTGGGCGGCTGCCGGCCCGTGCTTTATGGCACCTGGAGGACCGACGATGGTCTTGTATGATATCGGCCTGGTATACTTTCGGCAACGGTATGACTAAAAGTCATACAAAAGTGTGGCCATGGACTTAGGAGCGCTGGAAGGATTCCTGGCGGTGGCGCGGCACCGCAGCTTCACCCTTGCCGCGCGAGAGCGCCAGATGACGCAGCCTGGCTTGAGCCGGTTGGTCCGCCGCCTGGAACATCAGCTCCACGCCACGCTCTTTGACCGGCGCCGTGACGCACTGGTGCTGACCCCGGCGGGTCTGCGGCTGCGTGCTTATGCCGAAGAAGTCCTCCAGCGATACAGCATGCTTCTTCAGGAGGTCCGCAGCCTACAGCCGGGACTGACCGGAGATCTCCGGATCGCCACAAGTTCTACGCCTGGAGAGTTCATGGTGCCAGACCTAGTGGCGCGCTTCGCCGCGGCGCATCCTGAAGTGCAGCCTGAAGTATTTGCGTCCGATTCTGTCGAGGTGATGGAGAAGCTGCTGGAGAGGCAATGGGACGTGGGTTTCGTTGGCATCGCCTTGCCTCGGGCAGAGCTAGAGTTCACGGATGTCGCCGAGGACCGCGTCGTGCTGGCGGTCTCCGCTTCCCATCCCTTTGCAGGGAGGGACGAGGTCAGCCTGAGAGATTTGGATGGACAGCCCTTCCTGGAGCGCGAAGGAGGATCTGGCACGCGGCTCAGCTTTAGGTCGGGCCTGGAGTACCGGGGACTTCCCGTGCCCAAATACCGAGTGGCGATGGTCCTGAATTCCACCCATGCCATCATTGCCGCAGTGCGGAAGGCGTACGGCATTGGCCTCGTCTCCTGCTGGGCCATCGATCCGCAGGATACCCAGGTGAGGGCGGTGCAAATTAGGGAATTGCCGCCCACTCGACCGTTGTATTTGGTCACCGAAAAGCGTCGCGTCTTGTCTCCGGCGGCCAAGAGCTTCGTGGTCTGGGTGACGCAGCAGGCACCCTACCGCTGGCCAGAACCCGAGCGCATGCCAGCTCAAGCATAGGTCGGTCCGCGAGTAAGGCCTGCCGTTGCCTGCCCAGCGGGCCATTGGGCTTGGCGCCCTTCAGCGCCGGCGGTCGACGTCCCTTGGGCTGAAGAACACCATGGCCAGGGATATATTTGTATATTGGACCCACCCCTGCGTGGCAGGCTGGAGCTGTTCCGTGTCCGGCAGGCGGCGACGGTATTGCGGGTCGAGGGCCGCTGTTTGTAGGGCGGTCCGGAGTGCTCGGTCCAGCCGGTAGCCAATGCCCAACGCGATTCCGAGGGCTGCCGCACGGCGCGTCACTGGACTACGCGCCGCCATCGCCAAAGCTCGGGTGCCCGTTGACAGCGCGGCCCTAGCGCGATGCGCTGTTGGGACGCGGGCCGTGAATGGCGCTAGTGCTTTCTCCTCAGTGTCGTCCATGTCTTTGACCTCCCAGGCCGGTTGGTCGCTAGACCACGGGAGTTGCCGTGGTGGTGCCGCGACAATCATCCCACGTCGTAAACGTTGGCTTGTCGAAATCAGCGGCCAACGCTAGAAGCATACCGCGCTCTGTCATGGTTTGTGCATGCTCCCTTTCTGTCGAGAGTCCGACTAACCCATTGCCGTAGGCGCAGCGCCCCAGTGGTCTGCGAGATATTGGTTAATCCTTACGGCAGGATTAGTCAGGCAGGTATCGATTGTTTGTGTCACTCTATTCGGGCGCTTCTGAGACGGCGTGAAATAAGGGAACGTGGGGCACGAAAGGAGGTTCCCGTGCGCCGGACAGCTCAAGGATTGCTCGTACTGGCGTTGCTCGCGGTCATGGCTGCCTGCGGAGAGGTGTCTGGCCAACTGGGCCAGGCGGCGAGCGGCCAGGCGGCGAGCGGCCAGGCGTTTTATGACCATATTTTCGTGATAGTCGAAGAGAATTTGGGCCCGAACGCGCTTCTAAACAACCCCAAGGCCTCTGCATTCAACCGAATGGCAGATAGCTATGGCTTGGCCACGCTCTATTACGGCGTTACCCACCCCAGCGAAGGCAATTATGTGGCGATGATCGGTGCCGACGACTACGGGATCAGGGACGACAATCCGTACAGGGAGCACCAGATAAACAGCCCCAGCCTGGTAGACCAATTAGAGGCAGCGGGCCTGACGTGGAAAGGTTACTTCCAGTCCATGCCCGCACCCGGGTACGAGGGCACCTGCTACCCCGTGAGCTCTTGCCTTTATGCGTCCAAGCACAACCCTTTCCTCGATTTCACGCACATTGCCAACAGCGCCGTTGAGAGAGCCAACCTCGTCCCGGACACTGAACTCATGCCAGACCTTGCGGCTGGGAACGTGGCTAACTTCAACTACATCGTTCCGGACTTGTGCCATGACATGCACGGCGTTAGGGGGATATGCCCAAACCAGCAGACCAATATCCGCGTGGCAGACCAGTATCTTGCAAGCGTTGTCGCCTTGATCACGGCCACGAGCACGTGGAGGGAAGGCCACAACGCCATCGTCGTGACCTTTGACGAGGGCAATTCGGACAACGGCTGCTGTGACGCCAACCCCGGCGGCGGGCGAGTTGTAACGGTGGTTGAGACCAACGGCGGTGCCACCGGACTGAGAGACCCGACACCGTATAACCACTATTCACTGGCCGCAACCATCGAGAAGGCGTTTGGTCTAGGGTGCATTCAGAACGCATGTGACACGACCAATGTCAAGCCCATGGATGCACTCTTCGGTATGCACTCCACGCCGGACAGCTAACAGCCGTCGTGCCCGGGTTAGAGGAGCCGGCCAAGCCGTGGCCGGCTCCTCGTTCGGACACCTTCATGCATTGCCTGACAGCTAAGCCGCTGCTACCTTGGGTCGTCCGCCCTCAGTCTGATGTACGGGCTGCGAGATTTCCGTAAGGGACGAAGCCACCTGGGGCTGGCCCCGCGTCTCGACCGACAGGTCTCCCAATGAGACGATGCCTACTATCCGGTTGTCTTCTACCACCGGCAATCGTCTGACCCGCCCGGTGCTCATGAGGCTCAGCGCTTCCTCAACGCTCATTGACGGCTCGGCCGTGACC